>JAHJUF010000307.1 GCA_018829095.1 Pseudomonadota bacterium
ACCCTGGACCTGGATGTCAAACTTTGCCGCCGGCTCACGGCCCTTCAGGAGACGGCCCGGGAGTTCGGCCGGGACGTGGTGCGGCCGGCAGGCGTGGAACTGGACCGGCTCCATGACCCGGCCGACGTCATCGCCAAGGATTCCGTGCTGTGGGACGTCTTCCGGGGGTTCCGGGAGCGGGGCCTTCACAAGGCCATGATCCCCAAGGCTTTTGGGGGAACCATCGGAGACATACCCTCCCTGGCCACGCCCCTCATCAACGAGGAAATGGGCTACGCGGACGGGGGCCTGGCCGTCTCCATGCTGGTGGCCTGCATGCCCTTTGCCTTTGCCATCCTCTCCCCCCACGCCGAGATCCGCAACTGGGCCCGGGACTTTGTCCGGGACAGCCGGGGGGAGATGATCGGCTGCTGGGCCATCACCGAGCCGGACCACGGCACGGACTGGGTCCTGGGCACCAGCAAGGAAGGCTGCGACCCCCGCACGGCCCCGGGGCTCACGGCCGTGAAAAAGGGGGACGAGTACATCGTCAACGGCTGGAAGTCGGCCTGGGTCTCCAACGGCACCATCGCCACCCACGCGGTGCTCCACGTGGGCCTGGATCCTTCCAAGGGGGTCCACGGCTCGGGGCTCGCGCTCTGTCCCCTGGACCTTCCGGGCGTCTCCCGGGGAGCCCCCCTGAACAAGATCGGCCAAAGAGCGCTGAACCAGGGGGAGATCATCTTCGACGAGGTGAAGCTCCACAAGAAATACATGCTCCTGGCCTCCCCGGAGTTCTTCGGGGCCAACCATTTCGGCCACAGCTTCCTGGGGCTGGCCAACAGCAGCATGGGCGTCACCTGGGCATCCCAGGCCCAGGCCTCCTTTGACGAGGCCCTGCGCTACGCCCGGAGCCACTCCCGGGGGGGCGTGACCCTGGCGGACCGCAAGGACGTGAAGATCCGCCTGTTCCGCATGTTCGCCAAGGTGGAGGCCGCCCGGCTTTTGGCCCGCAAGGTCTCCAACCATTTCTTCGCCATGATGTCCTCGCCCATGTTCTCCCTGGCCGCCTCCCGGAAGACCACGTTCTGGGCCATGAGCAACGCCCTGCACCTCTATCTCCAGGCCCACGAGCGGTACGAATCCGTGAAGCGGTTCTCCCGGCGCGCGACCCACCCGGAGAAGCATTCCGAGCTCATGGACTGGGGCCAGTACGGGGTCCTGTCCAAGATCACGGCCACGGAGACCGCCTGCGAGGTGGCTGCCGACGCCGTGCGGATTTTGGGAGAGGACGCCGCCCTGCCGGGCTGCCTGGTGGAGAAAATGCTCCGGGACGCCCGGGCCTCCACCATCGAGGACGGGGTCAACGACGCCCTGGCCCTGGCATCCTGCGAGGGACTGTAGGTGATTGAAAAGGGGAGTTTCCCCCCACACCCCCTTTCAAAAAACGTTGCGTTTTTTGCGGGTGATGGCCACGCGGTGGGCTGAAAGCCTCCGCTCCCGTCATTCCGGCGAAGGCCGGAATCCAGGCTGCCGATGCCTTTTGAAGCCCTGGGCCCCGGCCTTCGCCGGGGTGACGGATTGGATAGATTTCCAACTTGTTGCACCGTCATCATCCGTTTCGCCTTGCCGCAGCAAAAGGAACGAGGCTTTGTACCGTGCCCGGACCAGGGTTCCGGCGGTTGGCCCAACGCCATGAACCGCCTTTGACCCAGGCCGAAACCTTTTCTCAGGAAGAAGCCCATGCCCTATTGCGAGCTGGACCTTTTCACCAACAAGGAATCCAAGGCCATGGTCCGGGAGGTGAAGACCTTCTCGGCCCGGACCGTGCGTCCCGCCGGAATCCAGCTGGACAGCCTTCCCCTGCCTTCGGACGTCATCCGGGAGGACTCGCCGCTTTGGGAGGTGTTCGCCGGGTTCAGGAAGCTGGACCTCCACCTCCCCGGGATTCCCGGGGACCTGGGGGGCATGGGGGATGTGGACGGCCTCACCCTCATGGCCATGGCCGAGCGCCTGGGCCACGGGGACGCGGGCCTGGCCATGGGCCTCATGGCCTCCCAGGCCCCCTTCCAGTACGCGGCCCTCCTCCGGACGCCGGAACTGGAAAAGCTGGTGCAAGACTATTGCGGGGACAGCGGCGGCCTGTTCATCGGCTGCCTGGTCCCGGACCGGGGAGAGGGTCTGCTGTCGGGGAACGGGGACGGCCCGCCGCCCCTGGTCACGGTCACCGCCACGGGCCGGGGGCGGTATGCGGTGAACGGCGCAATGGAAAAGGCCCTCAACGCCAACATCGCCACCCACGCGGTCCTGGAAGTGGCCATCCTGGAAAACTCGCGGCCCGACGGCCGGGGCATCCTGGTCCTGCCCCTGGACCTGCCCGGCGTCACCCGGAAGGAACCCGTCCCCAGGCCGGGCCAGCGTTCCCTCAACATGGGGGGCCTGGTCTTTTCGGACGTGAAGCTTCCCAAGGGATGCCTGGTCCCCAAGGAACCCCGGGAGCTTTCGGCGATCCGCAAAAGGTTTTTCGTCCAGCAGACCCAGTACCTGGCCGCCGTCTGGGGAGGCATCGCCTGGGCCGCCTTGGACGAAGCCCTGGCCTACTCCAAAAAACGCATCCAGGGAGGCGTGCCCATTTTCCGGCACGCCAACATCCGGGCCCAGCTCTTCAACATGTTCAAGATGGTGGAGGCTGTCCGGGCCAACACCCGGCGCCTGGCCCAATACCATGACCATGGCCCGGACGAGGCGTCCCTGGCCCACGCCGTGGCCGCCAAGTGCCTGGCCACGGAAACCGCCGTTCAGGTCTCCAGCGAGGGCATCCAAATTTTCGGCGGATACGGCCTCACCAAGGAGTTCCCCATGGAAAAGTTCTTCCGGGACGCCCGCCTGGGCACCATCGAATGGGGAGTCAACGAGGACCTGGCCCTGGAAGCCGCCGCCACGCTGTAGGAATGTCAAAAAAACAGGCAGGGAGAACATGCATGAGGAGCACGGCGCGGATCACGGCCATCCTGGGCACTTACCGCCAGGGGGGCATCATCGACCGGGCTGTGGAGGAAATCCTTTCCGCCGCCCGGGAGCAAGGCGCGGTGGTGTCCAGAATTCTTTTGACGGAAAAGGATATCGCCTATTGCACCAACTGCCGGGCCTGCACCCAGGCTCCGGGAAAAGCCCGGGGCACCTGCGTTCTTTCCGATGACCTCGCGGCAATCCTGGATGAAATCGAGGCTTCCGATGCCATCATCCTGGCCTCGCCCATGAACTTCGGAACAGTGACCGCCGTGATGAAGACCTTCATCGAACGGCTGGTGGGCTACGCATATTGGCCCTGGGGCGCGGCAGGGCCGAAGATACGGAACAAGGGCGGGAAAAAGCCTGCGGTCCTGGTGGCCTCTTCTGCTGCCCCGGCCTTCCTGGCGCGGCGCACCACGGACATGATCAGCCTGATGGGAAAAGCCGCCAACCTCCTGGGAGCCCGGACCGAAGGCGTATTGTTCATCGGCCTGGGGGCCTGGAAACAACACCAGGAGCTAGGCTGGATGACCAGAAGAAAAGCCCGCCGCCTGGGCAGAAGACTGGCCTCCCGGGCTTCCTGACGGACCAGGGACGGACGGATCTCCCCTGGCAAAAAACAAAAAGGGGCCTTCCCCGGAATCCTGGGAAAGGCCCCTTTTTTTCGTCCTCCCACGCTCTATCGGATATCGGCGTGGTACTCCTGGAGGGACCGCACCTGGGGCTGGTCGCCCCGGGACGCGTCTATGCCCCGGGCGGCGGCGATGGCGGCGGCGGTGGTGGTGATGTAGGGCACCTTGTACTTGATGGCCGCCTTGCGGATGTAGGAGTCGTCGTGCTGGGACAACCGGCCCGATGGGGTGTTCACCACGAGTTGGATCTCCCCGTTCTTGATGGCGTCCACGATGTTGGGCCGGCCCTCGTGGATCTTCCGGATGGCCTTGGCAGGCACGCCGTTTTCCTCCAAAAATTCCCGGGTGCCGTTGGTGGCCAGGATGGTGAAGCCCAGGCCGGACAGCTTCTTCGCCACCTCCAGGGCCTCGGCCTTGTCCGGGTCGTTCACCGTGATGAGCACCGCGCCGGACGATGGCAGCTTCTGGCCCGTGGCCTCCTGGGCCTTGAAGTAGGCCAGGCCGAAGGAACCGGCCATGCCCAGGACCTCTCCCGTGGACCGCATCTCCGGACCCAGGACCGGGTCCACTTCCGGGAACATGTTGAAGGGGAACACCGCCTCCTTGACCCCGAAGTGGGGCACGGTCCGCTCCACGAGCCCCAGGTCCGAAAGGCTCTCCCCCAGCATGAGGCGGGTGGCGAGCCGGGCCATGGACACGTTGCACACCTTGGACACCAGGGGCACGGTCCTGGACGCCCGGGGATTGGCCTCCAGCACGTACACCCGGTCGTCGCAGATGGCGTACTGGATGTTCATGAGCCCCACCACGCCAAGTTCCCGGGCGATCTTTTTGGTGTACTCCTTGATGGTCTCCAGATGCTTGACCGGGATGGAGATGGGGGGGATGACGCAGGCGCTGTCCCCGGAGTGGATGCCCGCCAGCTCGATATGCTCCATGACCGCGGGCACGAACACGTCTGCGCCGTCGGACAGGGCGTCGGCCTCGGCCTCGATGGCGTGGGGCAAAAACTTGTCGATGAGGATGGGCCGCTTCTCGGACACGTCCACCGCCGCGCTCACGTACCGGGCCAGCATGCTCTCGTCGTGGACGACCTCCATGCCCCGGCCGCCCAGGACGTAGCTGGGCCGCACCATGACGGGGTAGCCGATCCTCCCGGCCACCGCCCGGGCCTCTTCAAGGTTCGCGGCCATGCCCGCCTCGGGCATGGGGATGGAAAGCTCCTCCATACGCATGCGGAACCGGTCCCGGTCCTCGGCCAGGTCGATGGCCTCGGGCTGGGTGCCCAGGATGGGAACCCCGGCGGCGGCAAGCTCGGCAGCCAGGTTCAGGGGCGTCTGGCCCCCGAACTGGACCACCACGCCCTCGGGCTTCTCCTTCTCGTAGATGGACAGCACGTCCTCCACGGTGAGGGGCTCGAAGTAGAGCCGGTCCGCCGTGTCGTAGTCCGTGGACACGGTCTCGGGGTTGCAGTTCACCATGATGGAGGTGTAGCCCGCGTCCCGGAGGGCAAAGGCCGCGTGGACGCAGCAGTAATCGAACTCGATGCCCTGGCCGATGCGGTTGGGCCCGCCCCCCAGGACCATGATCTTGCGGCCCTCTATCTGCTCCACCCGGTCCGGGGCGTTGTAGGTGGAGTAGTAATAGGCCGCGTTCTCCACGCCGGAAACCGGCACCGGCTCCCAGGCCTCGGCCAGCCCGGCCGCGATCCGCTGTTCCCGCACCGCCTTTTCCTCAAGCCCCGTGATCCTGGCCAGGTAACGGTCCGAAAACCCGTCCTTCTTGGCCCGGATCAAAAGCTCATCGGTGATCCCCTTGCCGGCCGCCAGGACCTCCTCCTCCAGGTCCACCAGTTCCTTCATCTGGGTGAGGAACCAGGGCTTGATGTGGGTCTTCCCGTACAGCTCATCAATGCCCGCACCCTTCCTCAATGCCTCGTAAAGAAGGAACTGGCGCTCGGAGGTGGCCTGGGAGAGGCGATCCATGAGGTCTTCCAGGGACAGGTCGTGGAAATCCTTGGCAAACCCCAGGCCGTAGCGTCCCGTCTCCAGGGAACGGATGGCCTTGTGGAGGGCCTCCTTGTAGTTCTTGCCGATGGACATGACCTCTCCCACGGCCCGCATCTGGGTGCCCAGGACATCCTGGGAGCCGGGGAATTTTTCAAAGCCCCACCGGGCGAACTTCACCACCACGTAGTCCCCGGAGGGGGTATATTTTTCCAGAGTCCCGTCCCGCCAGTAGGGGATTTCGTCCAGGGTCAGGCCCGCAGCCAAAAGCGACGACACGTAGGCAATGGGAAAACCCGTGGCCTTGGAGGCCAGGGCCGAGGACCGGGAGGTCCGGGGGTTGATCTCGATGACCACCACCCGGTCCGTCACCGGATCGTGGGCAAACTGGACATTGGTGCCGCCGATGACCTCGATGGCCT
>JAHJUF010000308.1 GCA_018829095.1 Pseudomonadota bacterium
AGCATCCAGGAAAAGGCCTTCCCCCACCTTGTGCAGACAGATGGCCTTCACGGAAGGCGGGCCCTGCCGGGTTTTCGCCTGGAGGCTGGGATGGAGTTCCGGGTCGTCCGAGTCCCGCAAATCCGCTCCGAACCCGGACATGAATCCGGGGAGGGTTTGGTTGGGGTCTTCCGGGCTGGGGATTTCCACGCATTTCGCATCATGCGCTTCCTTGCGTTCTTTTTGCTCCCTGTCTGCCCACGCATCCTCCAGGGCTTTTTGAAAAGAGAGGGACGGGATCTTCATGCGCTGTTCCCCGTAAACCTCCTCCACGATTTCCTCAAGATCCTCCGGGATGCGGAGAACCTCTCTTCCGTCCAGGGCCAAGTGGCTTCGCAGGAGCACATGGAGGTCGTAGACATAGCGGGATGAACCAAAATCAGGCACTCCGTCCGGACCCGGTTGCGGCTCCAACAGCCAAAGCCGGGGCTCGGCCAGCCCGGATGGCCGGTCCCGGTCATGGCGGTGCAGGCGGCCAGCCCGCTGGAGCACCAAGTCCGCCGGGGCGAGGTCGGAAACCAGAAGATCAAAGTCCAGGTCCAGGCTTTGTTCCACCACCTGGGTGGCCACCAGCACGGCCCGGGGCAAGCGCCTGGGTCCGCGCCCGAAATTTTCCAGGACCGACCTTTCCCTTTCCATCCTCGCGGCCAGGGGGAACCTGGCGTGGAAAAGGAAAAGCTCTTCCCGAGCAAAAAGCCCGGAGGCCATCAGGACCCGGAAGCATTCCTGGGCCCTGGCCACCGTGTTCACCACCACGGCTGCTGTTCCGCCTCCCGCCAGGGCCTTGCCGAGAGACGCGGCCAGTTCCTCCGGATTCGCCGGAATGCGAAGAAGCCGGAGGGTTTTCTTCCTGGCTTCATCCGCCGGGACGTGCAGGCTTTTCAGGGCCCCATTTTCTGTCCAGGTGATCCGGGGATAGGGAAACTCCTCCCCGGGTTCCATGCCGGTGAAGGCCCTGGTAAGGGCCCGGCGCTTGCTGGCCGGAAGGGTGGCCGAAAGGAGGACCACGGAGGTCCCCATAACTCGGAGCCAGGCCAGAAGCCTTTCCAGGATGCCGGACATGTAGACGTCGTAGGCGTGGATCTCGTCCAGGACCACGGTCTTTCCCGCCAGACCGAAAAGCCGCACAAAGGAATGGCGGGTCTTCAGCACCGCCATCATGGCCTGGTCCACAGTGCCCACCCCAAAAGGCGAAAGGAGGCCGCGCTTCTTTGGGGCGAACCATGAGCCAGCATCCCCGGCCCCCTCCAGGAGAGCCTCCGGGGACCCGGATTGGGACTTGAAGCCCTCCTGGTTCAGGACGAACCCGGCCCGGCCATGGAGAAGCCGGAGGTTAAGCCTGGGGTCCCCCGGGAAACGCCGGGCAAGGAAATCATGCACCCGTCCGTACATCTGGTTGCTGGTGGCCTGGGTAGGCAGGGCGAAATAACAGCCTTGCTGTCCATGGGCCGCAGACCAGGAGGCGGCCCTTTCCATGGCCGCCTCGGTCTTGCCCTCTCCCATGGGGGCCTCGATGAGCAGGAAGGCTGGTTCGTTGCCAGGGATTGAAAGTCCACAGGTGGCTGCCTGGAGCGGCCGGGGATCGGGAGTATCGGGAAAGAGCTCAGCAAAGGACAGGTGCACCGGGGAGGAGAACCCGGTCCATCCGAGGCCCTTCAAAGCATGGCCCGCCCTCTTCCTGGCCAGGTCGCCATAGGACCGGAAGTCGGTCACATCCCCTGCAAAAGGGAAGAAATCCTCGTTGGAGCCGATCCAGTCGGAGACGGACACAAGACCGGCAAGGAACACGTAAAAGGGAGGGTCCTTCGGAAGAATGGGAGGCGAGGCCTCATCCACGCCCATCAAGGCAGCCAGTTCCAGGAGGATGTCCTGCCTGGCCTTTTCCCAGGGTTCCTTTCCAAGAGAGCCAGAATTCACCGACTGCATATTCCGGCTGGTGACAAGCTCTCCATGGTGCCCGCCAAGGGCGCTGGCCAGGGCCATGGCCGATGGCGTTGGAAAACAACCCCCGCCGACCCAGTAATCGCGAAGCCACTTGGCGGAGATCTGCCCATGGAGGGCTATCGCCGAATGCCCGGGAAAAGAAAAACCAAGGCCTTCCAGCCAAGCTTGGCCCGGGGCCCATTTCCTTTGGAAATCCGGCGAGGACTTGCCGATGTCATGGAGCCCGACCCAAAAGGAAAGCCATCTCCCGGCGGAATCCTCGTTTTGCCCGATCCAGGAGCAGACCTGTTTCCTCAAAAGCCCATGAAAACTCGTCTCCCAAAGGCCCTGGGCAACCTGCGCCACGTCCAGCATATGGCAGAGCAAGGAATGATAGCTTTCGTCACCTTCTCGCGACGCTTTACCCCACAGGCGATAGACTCTTTTCTTTTCGATTTCCATTGGCCCTCCGTAGCGTACAGGGAGCAGGGTAAGGTCCTCCTGTGTCATATCAGGTCACAAGACCCAACCTTTTTTGATGCACTATTTGACGAGATTGGAGGCATAGGGCGTGAAGGCTATCTTTACATTGTTCCAACACTTTGCAAGAAAAATATGAATTATGGCGATAGTTTTTAGATAGCTGATAAAATGAGGGGCGGGTCCTTCCCTTTTGACCGGCAACGGGGAATCCACAGGAGCCTTCAAAAGAACCGGGCCGACAAGGGCATCATCATGACCACAGGCAGCTTCACCACCGACGCCAAGAAGGAGGCCCGGCGGGATGGAGTACCCCCATTGAGTTGGTGGACGGCGACAAACTGGTTGAAATGTTTGAGCTTTTGGAATTGGGGCTTAAGCCGCGTAAAACCTACGAGGTGGATACTTCGTTTTTTGACGACTACATGGGATGATTTCGTTCCAGGGGTTTGTCGGAGTCGCCAATAGGTCAACCCGGCCCGGGATAGGGAGTTTGCTTACATCACAACGCGCGCGAGGCCAGGCCAAAAAATTCTTGACCATTGGCGTAGCCCGTAATTCTTGGAGGCCAACGCGCAGGCGCACGAGCACGAGGAGGCATGAAGAAATTCCGGGTTGGCATCCACAGGCGCACGTGAAGAG
>JAHJUF010000309.1 GCA_018829095.1 Pseudomonadota bacterium
GCACCGCCGCCAGGGCCAGGAGGAAAAGGAAGGCCGCGCCGCAGGCCGCCGCCGCCAGGGTCCACGCCCCCCGGGTCCGGCGGAACCAGCCGGCCCGGGGCCGGACCAACAGGCTCCCCTCGCCCACGGCCGTATGATGGACGCCCTCGGCGTCGTACTCCACGAACACGTACACCGGGTAGCTCGCCCCGGGCATGGCGGACTGGTTCTTGAGATCGAACCGCACCACGGTCTCCCCCGGGGCCAGGATCATGGAGAGGGACGTCCGTTCAGCCGCGATCTCCCTGGGCAGGAAAATGCGGGCCCGGGTCCGGACCTCGCCCACGGCCGCGCCTTGGATACGGATCTCGTAGGGCCCCTGGCCGGCCAGTTGGGCCTGGGGGGCCAGGACCTCCACCCCGGGCGCCTCGTCCCGGATGGGGGAGAAGGTGGCCCCGTGGACCGCGGAAAAGGGGTATCCATCCTCGTCCGTGTACAGGACCCGGAGGGCCAGGGGGTAGCGCCCCGGCTTTTTGGCCTCCACATCGGTCCGGAAGGTCGCCCCGGCCTCCCCGCCGGGGGGCAGTTCCTCGGCCACCCGGCTGAACATCCGCAGGTCGTCGGCCTCGAGAACCACCTCCACGTTTTTGGCGGTTGCCGTGCCCCGGTTTTCCACGGCCACTTCCACGGCGAGCGTCCCAGCCCCGGACACGGCGGTCATGCGGGTATGGATGGACAGGGTGCCGGCCGGGCACGGACGGGCCAGGACCAGGGCAAGGGCAAAGGCAAAAAAAACCGGCCAGGCCGGCGGCAAAAAAAGACTATGACGAGGCTCCATGTTCCTCCGATCAGGCCCGGGCCTGGAGCCAGGCTTCCAGGCTCTTCATGTCGCCCAGAGCAAAAATCCGGTGCCCCCGGTCCTCGGGGACAATCTTCTTCACCATGCCCGAAACCACCCGCTTGGGGCCCACCTCCACCCAGGCGTCCACCCCCAGGGCCTCCAGGGCCCGCACCGAATCCACCCAGCGAACCGGGCTCGTGATCTGGCGGGCCAGGGCGTCCGCCAGGACCACGGGGTCTGTGGAGGGCTCGGCCGTGACATTGGGCACCACGGGCACCCAGGGTTCAACCAGGGGAAAGTCGGTCAAAAAATCCGCGAACTCCTCCCCGGCCCGGGCCATGAGGCCCGAATGCCACGGCCCGGACACGGCCAGGGGGATGACCCGCGCCCCGGCGGCCCGGGCAAGCTCCCCGGCCTTCTCCACGGCCGGGGCCGCGCCCGAGATGACCACCTGGGACGGGGTGTTGTGATTGGCCACGGACACGGGACCTGCCTTGGAGGCCCTTTTCGTGAGTTCAGCCACCTCGTCCAGGGAAAGGCCCAGCACGGCGTGCATGATCCCCGGGTTGGCCATGGCCTCCTGGTCCATGAGCTCGCCCCGGCGGTTCACCAGCCGGATCACCGCCTCGGGGGAAAGGGCCCCGGCGGCGCAAAGGGCCGGGTATTCTCCCAGGGAGTGCCCCCCCGTGGCGTCCGGCGAGCCTGCGCCCGCCTTTTGGAGCACAGCCAGCACCGCCAGGGACACGGCGCAGATCGCGGGCTGGAGATTGGCGGTGCGGGTGAGTTCCTCCATGGGTCCGAAGAAGCAGAGGCGGGACACGTGCTTTTTGCACAGGTCATCCACCATGTCGAAAAGCTGGCGGACGAACTCGTACTCCTCGTGAAAGTCCCGGCCCATGCCCACCACCTGGGACCCCTGGCCGGGAAAAAGGAAAGCGGTCTTGTGCAAGGTGATCCCCCCTTGGAATGGAAAAAAACTCTGCGGGCCACACAGATGGGAAAAGTTGATGGTCCCGCACCAAGCAGGAAACCCATCTGATCCGTCATTCCCGCGAAAGCGGGAATCCAGCTTTTTCATCGGGTTATGGTTCCAGGCTCCGGGTTCGAGCGAATACAGCCTTCTCCGGGGCCACGGGTGCGGGGGGTTTTTGCCTATCGCATCGCCATCGAAAGGGACAAAAAAAATAAAAAAAAGAAATCCCCCCTGCCCCCCTTTTTCAAGGGGGGGAACCTTTGCCGGTCAAGGCCTGCCCGATGGCAAATTCCTTCCCGGCCGGGCGAACCTGACTTCGATTCGGCAATCCCCTTGCCCTATTCCCCGTTTTCCCCGTTCCCATCCAGGTTGAACATCTGGCGGGTCTCGTTCAGGGCTTCGCGCTTCCGGGTGCCCCGGTGGCCGCCCTCCTGCTTCAGGAATTGGATGGGATCGTGGAGGGCCTTGTTCATCATGGTCTGGGTCATGCGGTCCAGGGCTGCCAGGTCCGCCTCGGAAAGATGGGCCAGGCCGGGCATGGTCCGCTTCATCTCCGCCACCCGGATGGCCTCCAGCTTGTCCCGCAGGGCCTTGATGGTGGGCACCACGTCCAGGCCGGACAGCCACTCCCGGAAACGCAGCACGCCCTCGTCCACGATGCGCCCGGCCCGATGGGCCTCTTTCATGCGCTCGTCCCTATTCCTCTCCACCACGGTGGCGAGATCGTCCATATCATAGACGTAGCAGTTGTCCAGGCGGTTGATTTCCGGATCGATGTCCCGGGGCACGGCGATGTCGATGAAGAACAGGGGCCGGTTCTTCCTGGCCCGCATGACCGCCTTGACCTGGGACTTTTCCAGAACCAGGCCCGGGGCTCCGGTGGAGGAGATGATGACGTCCGACCGGGACAGGGCGTCGGCGATCTCGTCGAACCTCACGGCCTCGCCCCCGAAGCGATCGGCCAGGGCCATGGCCCGGGCCAGGGTGCGGTTGGCCACCGTGACCCCGGAAATCCGGTTGCGCAGGAGGTGCTCCACAGCCAGCTCGGCCATCTCCCCCGCGCCGATGAGAAGCGCCCGATTGCCCGCGAGGTCTCCGAAAATCTTTTTGGCCAGCTCCACGGCCGCGTAGGACACGGACACGGCGCGATCGCCGATGCCGGTTTCCTTGCGGACCCGTTTCGCTACCGAGAAGCTCCGGTGGAACAGGCGGTTCAGGATGACCCCGGAGGCCTTCTCCCGGGCGGCCAGGCGGTAGGACTCCTTGATCTGGCCCAGGATCTGGGGCTCCCCCACCACCATGGAGTCCAGGCTCGCCGCCACCCGGAACAGGTGGCGCACGGCGTCGTCCCCGGCGTGGGCATACAGGGCATGGTCAAAGTCCGAAAGGGCGAGATTCTTTTCCCGGGCCAGGAATTCCTTCACGGCCGCTAGCCCGGCCGCCGGGTCCTCGGTGACGGCCGTCACCTCCACCCGGTTGCAGGTGGACAGGAGCAGGGCCTCGGACAGGGGCGGGGTGGACGACAGCGCGGCCACGGCCCGGCCGGCGTCGTCCGCGCCAAAGGCGAGGCATTCCCTCAGCCTCACGGGCGCGGTCTTGTGGTTGAGCCCCACCAGGATGACGTCCATACCCTAAATCCTCGTGAACGGACCGTGATGCCCTTCCAGGAGGAGGTTGACCCCCAGGAAGGTGAAGAGGATGAGGACCAGCCCCAGGATGGACAGAACCGCCGCCCGGCGCCCCCGCCACCCCACGGCCAGGCGCTCATGGAGCAGGGCCGCGTAGGTGAGCCAGGTGATGGCCGACCAGACCTCCTTGGGGTCCCAGGACCACCAGCGGACCCACACGGCCTGGGCGTACACCGCCCCGGTGATGAGACCCAGGGTGAGGAGCGTGAACCCAACGGCCAGGCATCCGTGGTTCATGCGGTCCAGGTTGTCCAGGGAGGGGAGCCTGCGAAAGAAAAACCCGTGGGACTTTCTCTTGATGCTGCGCTCCTGGAGCAGGTACAGGGCTCCGGCCCCGGCGGCCAGGAAAAGCGCCGCGTAGCCGAAGAACAAGGACATGACATGGGTGAGCATCCAGACCCCGCCCAGAAGCTGCGGGTCGGCCGGGGCCGTCCCGGGGACCAGGAAGCCCGCAGCCATGAGCGCGATAACCGCCGGGCCGGCCACCACTCCCAGGACCCGCAACCCGTAGCGCAGGTCCACCAGTTCAAAGGCCAGGGCCATGGCCCAGGCCGCAAAGAACAGGGTTTCCTTCAGGCCGTTGACCGGCGGGTACCCCGCCCCGGCCCAGGCCCAGAGCACAAAAGCCGTGTGAAGCGCCGCCCCGGCCCCGAAAAGCCCCTGCCCGGCACGAAACACCGCCTGGCGGTTGGTCGCGAAATAGGCCGCGAACCCCGCCGAGCCGGCCAGGTATCCCAAGAAGGACAGTTTCAGCAGCCAGTCCATGGGCACTCCGCATCAAGCCGGAAAAGGGAAAGGGAAGCCGGAAACAACGGAAAACCCGCCGCCGTGCCGGTCCGGTTATACATAATAGGAATAGTGAAGGGCGGACGCAACGCGGACCGAGTCATTTCCCCGGCCCCGCCAGGTCCCGGCCCAGAAGCCCGGCCACGGTAAAATCAGGCCCCAGGACCTCCAGAAGGATCTCGTCGGCCCCGGCCTGGTCGTTGTCCCCCAACCGCTCCAGGAGGGGGCCGTAAACCAGTTTTTCGAACAGGGGCTTGTGCTCCTCCGGGGCGTGCTCCTGGGCCAGGAGCCTTTTCCGGGCCGCGCCCAGGATTTCCAGGAACAGGGCGTACTCAGGGCCGAACCGGGCGGTGAGGTCCTTCCGGAGCCTCCGGGCAAAGGCCGGGCTTTTGCCCGAGGTGGAGAAGGATACCACGAGATCCCCCTGGCGGATGACCGAGGGGAGGATGAAGTTGCACTTTTCCGGCTGGTCCGCGATGTTCACCAGCAGGTTTTTCGCCTCGGCCGCTTCGGACACCACCCGGTTCACGGCCTCGTCGTCCGTGGCGCCGATGACCAGGAACATGCCGTCCAGGTCCCGGGGGGAAAATCCCCGTTGCCGGGCCTCGATCCGGCCCCTGGCGGCCAGGGCTTCCAGGACAGGGTCCAGCTCCGGGCTCACCACCGTCACCCGGGCCCCGCAGGCGAGAAGCCCCTCCACCTTGCGGACCCCCACGCTCCCTCCCCCCACCACCAGGCAGGGCCGGCCGTCGATGTCCAGTTGCACGGGGTAATAGGCCATGGTGCCTTTCCCAGGGTTTGCAGGTATCAGCGGTTTTCCGGGGAGTAGTCTACCAGATAGGGGGCCCGAAAAGAATAGCGGGCAGGGGAATGGAGAATCGAAGCCCCTCTCCCCTTCCAGCCTGGGGAAAAGGGAGGGAATCCCGGAATGCCGGAGGAGCTTCAGGCCTTGCGGATGGCCATGACGGCGGCGCCCAGGGCCCCCATGAGCTGGGGGTCCACGCTCAGCATGGTGACGTCCGAGCGCAGGGTCTTTTCCAGGGCCTTGATCAGTCCCTTGTTCTTGGAGCAGCCACCCGTCACCGTGATCTTGGGCCGCACGCCCACCCGCCGGGCCAGGGTGAACACCCTTTTGGCCACGGACATCTGGACGCCCGCCGCGATATCGGCCGGGGAGTTACGGCGGTACAGGAGGCTCACCAGCTCGCTTTCCGCGAACACGGTGCACTGGCTGGTGACGGGCACCACCTTCTTGGCTTTCAGGGAAAGAGCGGAGAACTCGTCCAGGGAAACGTCGAAGGTGCGCACCACGGCCTCGTAGAACCTTCCGGTGCCTGCGGCGCACTTGTCGTTCATGGCGAATTCCAGGACCGAGCCATCCTCGTTCACGGCAATGGCTTTGATGTCCTGACCGCCTATGTCCACGATGGTGCGGATGCCGGGATCGGCGTGGTGGGCCCCCACGGCATGGCAGGTGATTTCGGAGATGTTCTCGTTGGCAAAGGGCACTTCGTTCCGGCCGTAGCCCGTGCCCACCAGATAGGCCAGGTCCTTGACCCCGGAAAGCTCCGGCACCTGCTTGATGACCAGATCCAGAACCTCCCGCCCCGTCTCCATCGGGTCGATCTTGGCCCGGATAAGGGCCGAGGCGACGATCTTTCCGTCCTCCTGCAGGATGACCGCTTTTCCTGTTGTGGAACCCAGGTCACATCCGCCGTAGAACTTGGCCATGCTGCTCTCCTGACATCGGGTTGACGGGCTGGCGAAAAACGAGGGCTCGCTCGGAAAATATCCGCGCGCATTCCACCGGCCTTTTTTGGCGACATGTACCGAAAAAATCCGCCCCAGGCAAGGGCCGTTCCGCAGGCAACGGGAATTTTCCGGTCCGCCTGCGTTGGTTCAGGGCCCTCCCGGAGCCTCCGGGCCCGGCTGGGGCCATGGGAGTTGTTTCCGGGGAGTGGACACTAACCCATTTTTTGGGGGGCCTGTCAAGCTCCACGGGGCCGGGAAATCGCCCCTATTTCACCCTCTCCGCCTTCATCACGGTCTCCATGAAGGCGTCGGCCTGGTCTCGGATCTGGTGGGGGGCCACCACCCGGGAGTCGGAGAGGTCGTAATTGATGATGAGAAGCGGGATGCCCCGCTCCCGGCACTTTTCCCGAAACATGCCGGAAAGGGCCATGGTGTTTTTGCAGCCGATGTGGCCCGCCATCCAGATCATGTCGAGGTCGAAGCGCTCGTACACGTGGAAGAGGTCCGAGAAGAAGTTGGCCTGGGGGCCCCGGGTGTGGCGGGACATGGCGCCCTGCATGATGATGCGGGCCAGGCCGCGTAGCATGGATTCGGGCGTTTTCGTGTCCACCAGGGGGTGGCGGTGGAACGAGAGCATGTCCATGAGAAGCGCCACGCCCCACTCCTGCTCGGCCCGGACAAAGAGTTCCGGGTAGATGAGGGTGGGCGGGTTCCAGAGCACGGCCCGGTACCGCTCCTCGGGCAGGACGCCCTGGCCGCTTTGGGCGATTTTCTCCGCCCGGGCCAGGAGGTCCTGGAAGTACCGGGTGCCCAGGGGCGTGGCCGGGCTGGCGATCATGTACATCATGTGCCCCAGGTACACGGGCTCCCCGGCCATGGGGGCGGGCTTCCTGGTCATGAGGTCCCAGAGCGCCAGCTCCGCCTCGGCGGCCCGGTTGCGCTCCTCGCAGACTTCCCGCATCCGGTCCCAGTCCATGCGCCCCGGGGTGTGCTCCTCCAGCCATTCGATCATGCGGAAGAGTTCGCCGGTGAAATACGTTACGGCCCGTTCCGAATGGAAGTCGTAGGGCGTGTCCAGGCGGAAGGTGGGCACGGAAAGGCTCTTTTCCAGCACGGTGTAGGAGGCCATGCCCCCGTCGCAGGGCATGTTGGAGGTCACCATGGCTGCGGGCTTCGGGAACTGGCCCATGAGGGCGAGCCCCATGGTGGCCTTGGGCAGGGAGCACACGTCCGGCGGCGTGCCCGCGGCCTCGGCGGCATCGATGTAGGGCTCGGCGAAGTCCGAGGCGATCATGGGCGCCACGATGCCCAGGAGTTCGAGCATCCAGGGGGTGAGCCCCATGCCCATGAGGATCTCCGGGGGCACCAGGTCCTCGTGGAGCACCAGCTTTTCCGGATCCGAAAGCAGGCCCCCCAGGCTCTCGGCCAGACCGGCCACGATGCCGGAAAGGGCGTGGGCATTGGCCTCCCGATAAGCCCCGGTGCGGGACCGGGTCATCATGTCCAGGATGACGTTGGTCTGAAGAAGGTAGGGGAGCCATTTGATGCGGGAAAGGTGCCCCGCCATGCGCCGGGGCCCCACCCGGAGCCCCATCTTGGCGATGGAGGCGCAGTTTTCCGCCCAGGCCCGGGCGTCGGCCGCCCGGTCCGCCAGGGTGGGACGGACGGCTCGGATGTCGTAGATGCTCATGAATACGCTTCCCTGAATA
>JAHJUF010000310.1 GCA_018829095.1 Pseudomonadota bacterium
CTTTCGGAGCAAAATCGGCGGTCCCTGTATATCCCAAAGGGCTTTTCTCATGGATTTCAGGCTGTTACGGATGGTGCCGAGGTGTTTTACCAGATTTCGGAGTTCTTCGCGCCTGGTTTCGGCTCCGGCCACCGGCACGACGACCCGGCAGTGGGCATCGAGTGGCCCCTGCCCGTGTCCGTGATCTCGGACAAGGACCGGGCCCTACCCCTGGTGGCGGAACTGGGGCCCGACGAGTTGCCTTGATGGGGTTAGCCGGGGTATCGGATAAGGGAAAAAAGAGAAGAAGCTGAACATAAAAGAAATCCCCCCTGCCCCCCCCTTTTTTTTCAGCAACCGCCCTGTCTTGGCAACCAGGTACGCTTCAGCCGGATGAAACGGAATTTCTATTGCGAGGGGGCTTTTCCCCCGTGTTCCTTGAGCTTTTTCAGGAAGGTCGAGGCGTTATGAGCAAGCGCATCCCGGTGGCGGGACCCTGGATCACCCAGAAGGAAGTGGACTACGTGGCGGACGCCGCGGCCAATGCCTGGTTCTCCCGGGCCGGGGAGTGGTACGACCGGTTCGAGAAGGCGTTCGCCGCCTACCTCGGGGTTCCCCATGCCGTGTCCGTGACCCATTGCACGGCGGCCATCCACCTTTCCCTGGCCGCGAAGGGCATCGGACCCGGCGACGAGGTGATCCTGCCGGACGCCACCTGGATCGCCTCGGTGGCCCCGGTCACCTACGTGGGGGCCACCCCGGTCTTTGCGGATGTGGACCCGGAAACCTGGTGCCTTTCCGCCGAATCCCTCGCAGCCTGCATCACGGACAGGACCCGGGCGGTGATCCCCGTGGGCCTGTACGGCTCCATGCCGGATTACGACGCCATCCGGGCTGTGACCGATGCCCACGGGCTCTTTGTGCTGGAGGACGCGGCCGAGGCCCTGGGGAGCGAGTACAAGGGCAAAAAAGCAGGAAGCCTGGGGGACACCGGAGTTTTTTCCTTCCACGGCTCCAAGACCCTCACCACGGGCGAGGGCGGGCTTTTGGCCACCTCCGACCCTGAGCTTTTCGCCCGCATCCTGTTTTTGCGCGACCACGGCCGCACCCCCGGGGACGTCATGTTCTTCAACGCGGAGGTGGGGTACAAGTACAAGATGTCCTCCATGCAGGCCGCCATGGGCCTGGCCCAGCTGGAGCGGGTGGAGGAACTGGTGGGGAAGAAGCGGGAAATCTTTTCCTGGTATCGGGACCGGCTCTCCGGCGTGGACGGGCTTTCCCTGAACGCCGAGCCCGACGGGGTGAAGAACTCCTTTTGGATGAGCACCGTGGTGCTCTCCCCGGACCGGGGCATGGAAAAGCCTGAATTCATGGCAAAAATGGCGGAAAAGGGTGTGGACACCCGGCCCTTTTTCCACCCCCTGTCGTTCATCCCCGCCTTCCGGGACAGCCCCCAGGCCCAGGAAGCCCGAAAGCGCAACCTGAATGCCTACCGCGTTTGCCCCTATGGCGTGAACCTCCCCTCGGGCCTCCAGCTCGTGGAGGACGACGTGGACCGGGTGTGCGCCGCGCTTTTGGAGATTTTGGGATGACAGCTGGTTGGGCTTTTGGAACAGCAAAAAAGATAAGAAGATAAAAATAAAAAGAAATCCCCCCTGCCCCCCTTTTTCAAAGGGGGGAATTCCGCCCGGACCTTTTTCGTAAAACCCCTTCCCTTGGCCGTCGCGCCATGGGCCCTTTCTTACCTGCGGAATCTACGGATTTTTTGAAGAACGCCGCCGGATCTCAGGCAGGCTCGTCCGGCGGGGCGGGCTTTACGTGGGACTGGAGGGGGCGGGTGGCGGCGAAGACCAGGAGGTCGGCGGCCAGGACCGTGAGGCGGAATCCGGCCACCAGGGCGGCCAGGCCCCCCAGGGAGGCCGGGCCTGTGAGCATTTCGCCGGCCACGGCCTCGAACACCCCGATGCCCTGGGGCGCGAACAGGCTGATGAAGCCCACGGCCCAGGAGAAGAGGTAGGTTCCGGCCACCTGGAGGAAAGATCCGCCGATTTCCGCCCCGGGAAAGGCGGAGACGTAGAGATAAAAGGCCGTGGCCGCCAGGAACCAGAAC
>JAHJUF010000311.1 GCA_018829095.1 Pseudomonadota bacterium
AACGGGAAGCGCGCCCGTGGAAGCCACCTTTTACCCCGAAGGGCACAAGGCTGGCCCAACACCGCCCCCGGCAGCGCCCTGAACCTATAGCCTATAGCCTTTCCCCTGCACCTGACGAGAAAGCCCAGGACCCCATGTCCACCCTGACCCTCGAGGATCTGATCAAGCTCTACGGCACGAAGCTTATCGTGGATCAGGTTTCCCTTTCCGTGGAAAGCGGCCAGGTGGCGGGGCTTCTGGGACCCAACGGCGCGGGCAAGACCACCACCTTCTATATGGCCGTGGGCATGATCCGTCCTGACGGGGGCCGGGTGCTCCTGGACAGCCAGGACCTCACCAACGCGCCCATGCACGTCCGGGCCCGGAAGGGCATGGGCTATCTTCCCCAGGAAAGCTCCGTGTTCCGAAAGCTCACGGCCCGGGAGAACGTCCTTGCCATTCTGGAACTGGGCCCCCTGCCCAGGGCTGAACGCAATCGCCGGGCTGAGGAACTCCTGGACGAGTTGGGCATCCTGCGTTTGGCGGACCAGTCGGCCCTGTCCCTTTCCGGTGGCGAACGCCGCCGCCTGGAGATCGCCCGGGCCTTGGCGTCCGACCCCAAGTTCATCCTCCTGGACGAGCCCTTTGCGGGCATAGACCCCATGGCGGTGAACGAGATCCAGAACATCATCCGCCAGCTGGCCCAGCGGGACATCGGGGTCCTCATCTCGGACCACAACGTCCGGGAGACCCTGGGGGTGTGCGACTTCGCCTACATCTTGAACGAGGGCCGGGTCATCGAAAGCGGAGGCCCGGATGCCATCGCCGCCAGCCCCGTGGCCCGCAGGTTCTATCTGGGCGAGAACTTCCACTTTTGAAGCCCCCCCCGATTCCGCTCCTTTGTCCCCCGGCCGCGCCCGGGCGGAATTCCCAACCCTCTCCCAATCTCCGCCGTTGAAACCCCCTTCTTGCAAAAACTGTACTTGCGGTTTGAATCCCGGCCCGAAGGGTAGTATACTGGCTTAGGAAACAACGAAAGAAAGAGGACCGGAACCACGCCCATGGCCTTGGAGCTTCGCCAGCAGCTTCGTCTTAGTCAGCAGCTCATCATGACACCCCAGCTGCAGATGGCCATCAAGCTCCTGCAGCTGTCCCACCTGGAACTCCTGGACGCCATCCAACAGGAAATGGAGGAGAACTCCGCCCTGGAGCTCGCCGAGGACTACACAGGGCCGGCCTCGGACCTGGAGCCTGGGGGAGACCGGGATGAGACGCCCAAGGAAACCGAAATCCCCGAGAAGGAGGTTTCCGTGGGCGAGGACAGTCTGGATGGCGTGGACTGGGAAAACTTTGTGGACGAGTACAACACCCCCAGCCAGGTCCGCTACGAGGGGGAGGAACGGGATGAGCCCCGGTACGAGGCCTTCATAGCCCGGCGGGAATCCCTGACCGACCACATGCTGTGGCAGATCATGCTGAAGTTCTCCGAGGATCAGGACAAGGAGATCGCCCAGGCCATCGTGGGGAACTTGAACGCCGACGGCTACTTGAACGCCTCGGTGGAGGAGATCGCCCAAAGCTTTTCCGTGGACCCCGAAAAGGTGGCGGAAATCCTGGATGTGCTCCAACAGTTCGATCCCCCGGGTGTCTGTGCCCGGGATCTGGCCGAATGTCTTCTTATCCAGGCCCGGCAGCTGAGCATCGACACCCCCCTGGTGACGGACATCGTCACCCGATGCATGAGTCACCTCCAGAACAAGAACTACAAGGCCATCGGCCAGGCCACCAAGGCCACAACGCCGGAAATCCAGGACGCCGTGCGGGCCATCCTCTCCCTGGAGCCCAGACCCGGCCGCCCGTTTTCCGACGAGGAGCCCCAATACATCACCCCGGATATCTACGTGTACCGGGTGGGCGATGATTTCGAGATTGTTTTGAACGATGACGGCCTGCCCAAGCTCCACGTTTCCCGGTTCTACCAGGACGCCTTGAAGGCCGGCGGTGGCATGAACGACGATACCAAAAGCTATGTCAAGGGAAAGCTGAGATCCGCGGCCTGGCTCATCCGGGGCATCCACCAGCGCCAGCGCACCATCTACCGGGTGGTGGAGAGCATCCTGAAGTTCCAGAGCCCCTTTTTCGAGAAGGGCATGGCCCAGCTCAAACCCATGGTGCTAAGGGACGTGGCCGAGGACATCAGCATGCACGAGTCCACCATCAGCCGGGTCACCACCAACAAGTACGTTCACACGCCCCACGGCATCTTCGAACTGAAGTTCTTCTTCAACAGCTCCATCAACCGTGTCCACGGGGAGGCCATCGCCAGTGCCAGCGTCAAGGAGAAGATCGCGAAGATCATCAAGGACGAAGACTCGGCCGCCCCCCACAGCGATGAGAAAATCGCCGAGATCCTTTCCGTGGACAACATCCGCATCGCCCGGCGCACCGTGGCCAAGTACCGGGAGATGATAGGCGTCTTGCCATCCAGCAAAAGGAAGCAGTTTGTCTGATTCCCGTTCACGGACAACTCCGGCCTTCCCCCTGGTGGGAAGGGATTCCCCCAACCCTTTCATGCCTCACCCGCGTAGAACGGTCGGTTCTGGCCGGGCAGCCTTTCATGCTGCCCATTTTCCTCGTTTGCGAAAACAGGAGGCGCCATGCACACGTCGGTCACTTTCAAGAATCTGGAACCTTCGGACTCCCTGAGATCCTACGTGGCGGACAAGCTGGACCGTTTCGACAAGTACCTGGACAACCCGGCCGTGGCCGCCGTGGTCTTTTCCGTGGAGAAGTTCCGGCATTCCGCGGAAATCACCCTCACCGGCGACCGGCTGAACATCAATGCCGAAGAAGAAAACCAGGACATGTATACGGCCATTGACAAGGTCCTGGACAAACTGGAAAAGCAACTCAAGAAAAACAAGCAGAAAATTCGGGACAAGAGGACGGGCAAGGCCCGGGCCCGCAGCCAGCAGGACGAGGCCATGGGTTCCGGCGGGGAAGGTTCAGACGATGAAAGCTCCTTGTCCATCGAAACCATCGAGTACAAGCCCATGGACGTGGAGGAGGCCATCCTTCAGATGGACCTTTTGGAGGACGACAGCTTCTTCGTGTTCACCAACTCCCGCACCGAGCGGGTGAACGTTCTGTATCGAAAGAAGAACGGGGGCCTGGGTTTGATCGAGCCCATGTAGCGGCCCGGCGGCAGTCCGCCAAAAAAACGGAAAATGACTCATCGGGGGAAACCCGCCGCCGGTCCGGATCCGGGCGGCGGGGTTTCCCCTGAGCGGTTTGGGAGGCCTCTTGGGCTTTTCTTTTTGAGCCGGTCATGCTACGAAAATTCTTTCGCCGTTTTCGGCGGCGGCATGGGCTTCTCCGCCATGAAACGGACTTTTGAAAGCCCCGGCCGAGGAGCGGAACGACCAACTGATGAAGATCCTGGACAAGCTGGACAAAAAAGCCATTCTTTGCGACCTCAAGGCGCGGGACAAGAAGGGGGTCATCGAAGAGCTGGCCACGCCGGTGGCCCTGTTGGCCGGTGTGGACAAGGGTGACATGGTGAAGGTTCTCCTGGAGCGGGAGAGGCTGGGCAGCACGGGCATCGGTGGGGGCATCGGCATCCCCCACGGCAAGATGCGGGGCATCGGAGGCCTGCTTTTGGGATTTGGCGTGAGCCGCCAGGGGGTGGATTTCGAATCCATTGACGGAAAGTCCACCCACCTGTTCTTTCTTCTGGTCACCCCCGAGGACCTGGCCGGGCTCCACCTTTCCATGCTGGCCCGCATCTCGCGTCTTCTGAAAAACCCTCTTTTCCGGGATAACCTGGCCCACGCCGAGGACCCGGAGAGGGTCATGGAGATCATCCAAGAGGCGGACGAGGACTTTTGAGAGCCGAGGGGCTTGAAATCGTCATCATCACAGGGTTATCGGGGTCGGGCAAGAGCACGGCCCTGGCGGCCCTGGAGGATGCGGGCTTCTTTTGCGTGGACAATCTGCCCGTGGCCCTGCTGCCCAAGTTCCTGGAGCTCCCCCTGGAGTCCGTTTCCGGGGTGACCCGGTTCGCCTTTGTCATGGACCTTCGGGAACGGGGGTTCCTCCAGGCCCAGCGCGCCGTGTTCGAGGAACTGGCCCGCCAGGGGTTCGAGCCGTTCATCCTCTTCCTGGAGGCGTCTGAGGAAGAGCTTCTGCGGCGCTACTCCGAAACCCGGCGCCAGCATCCCCTGGCCGGGGAGGGTAGCGTGGCGGATGGTATCCGCCTGGAAAAGGAACGCCTGGCCCCTCTCCGCCAGGCGGCCGGCCGGGTCCTGGACACCACGCGGCAGAACGTCCACGAGCTCAAGGCCCAGATCCTGACCCTGGCTGAGAAGAACGCCCCGGTCGCCCGGATGCGCATCACGGTCATGAGTTTTGGCTTCAAGTACGGCGCCCCCGGGGAGGCGGACCTGGTCATGGACGTGCGTTTTTTGCCCAACCCCTTTTTTGTGCCCGAGTTGAAGGATCTTTCCGGCGAGGACCCGGCAGCCAGGGATTTTGTCCTGGCCCGGGAGGAATCCACCCGGTTTCTGGAAAAGCTTTTCGATCTGTTGGACTTTCTGGTTCCCAGGTACGAGCGGGAACGCAAATCCTATCTCACCCTGGCCTTCGGGTGCACCGGGGGCCGACACCGTTCGGTCACCATCGCCCGGGAGGTCTGGCACCATATCCGGGAATCGGGGCGGGAGCCCGTCCTCACCCACCGGGACTGGAGCCGGACCAAGCGGCCAGCGGACCTTGAAGACAGGCCATGATCGGAATCGTAGTCGTCACCCACAGGCAACTTGGCGAAGCCCTTCTGGACGCCGCGAAGTTCATTTTGGGAAAGCCGGTGGAGAGCGCCCTGGGGGTGTCGGTGGACTTGAACGAGTCCGCCGACAAGCTGAGGAAGGAAATCACCCAGGCCATCCGCAAGGTCAGCGGCGACCAGGGAGTGCTGGTGCTCACGGACATGTTCGGGGGCACGCCATCCAACCTGGCCTACAGCCTCTTGGAGGAGGGCCGGGTTGAGGTCATCACTGGGGTGAACCTCCCGATCCTCATCCGAGCCGATTCCCTGAGGAAAAAGCGTTCCCTGTCCGAACTGGCCGTGGAACTGGAGGAGTACGGCAAGAAGAGCATCTGCCTCGCATCGGGCATGTTGCGGGGCAACAAGCGCACGGGATGACGGCCCCCTTCACGGTGCGCCCCCTGGGCCGGGAGGACCTAGCCTGGGTGTGCGAAGCCGAGGCCGAATCCTTGCAAATCCCCTGGAACAAGGCCCTGCTGGCGGAGGAACTCGTCCACCCGAACGCGGTGTGCCTGGCGGGCCTAGCCAGGGGGCAGGGGGACTGGGAGCCGGCAGCCTACGCCTTTTTTCGGGTCCAGGTAGGCGAGATGCATCTGTTCCGGCTGGCGGTGCTGCCGCCTTTCCGGGGCAGGGGGCTGGGCCTTTTCCTGGCCCGGGCCTGCCTGATTGAGGCGGCCCGCCAGGGCGCGGACACGGCCTGGCTGGAAGTTCGCAATGACAATGTCCCCGCTCGGAGGCTGTATGCCCGGGCGGGTTTTTCGGAGGTGGGGATCCGCCGCCGGTATTATGCCGACACAGGGGAGGACGCGGTGATCATGTCCATGCCCCTGGACGGTTTACGGTAAGCGGATCGTTTGGGGCGGCAGGGCGCGTCCGGGAAGATTTTTTCAGCTTCTTTGCCTTCCCGCAGGGGGGGCTTGGCATGTGGTAACCGACCACAGGAAACCCAGGGAGGAAACATGAGCGCAAGAGTGGCGATCAACGGGTTCGGGAGGATCGGGCGGCTGTTTTTCCGGGCTGCCATGAAGACCGAGGGCGTGGAGGTGGTGGCCATCAATGATCTGATGGACCCGGTGACTCTGGCCCATCTGTACAATTACGACTCCGTGCACCGCCGCCCCGACGTCCCGGCCGAGGCCGGGGACAAGTGCATCAAGGTGGGGGGCAAGGTCATCCCCGTGACCGCCGAAAGGGACCCGGCTAACCTTCCCCACAAGGACATGGGAGTGAACGTGGCCGTGGAGTGCACCGGGCTTTTCCGGGACCGGGACAAGGCCGCCCTGCACCTTTCCGCCGGCGCGAAGAAGGTCTTGATTTCCGCCCCGGCCAAGGACCCGGATTTCACCGTGGTCCTGGGAGTGAACCACAAGGATTACGACCCGGACAAGCACCACATCATCTCAAACGCCAGTTGCACCACCAATTGCCTGGCGCCCGTGGCCAAGGTCCTTCTGGAGAATTTCGGCATCGAGAAGGGCCTTATGACCACCACCCATGCTTACACCTCGGACCAGCGCCTCCTGGACGCGCCCCACAAGGATCTGCGCCGGGCCCGGTCCGCAGCCCTGTCCATGATCCCCACCACCACGGGCGCGGCCCGGGCCGTGGCCCTGGTGCTGCCCGAGCTTTCAGGCAAGCTCAACGGCTTTGCCATCCGAGTGCCCACCCCGGATGTGTCCATCGTGGACCTGGTGGTTCATGTGTCCAGGGCTCCCAAGGACGCCGAAGAGGTGAACGCTGCCATGAAGGCGGCTGCCGAAGGCCCCCTGGCCGGCATCCTGGGATTCAACACCGATCCTCTGGTGTCCGTGGACTTCACGGGCTGCTCCCTGTCCTCTGTGGTGGACGCAGACCTCACCTACACCTTGGGCGATCTGGTGAAGGTCTGCTCCTGGTACGACAACGAGACGGGCTATGCCACGCGCCTGGCCGATCTGGCCGCGCTGGTGGGCAAGGACCTGGGATAAGGCCCCCGAGGCCGGCTTTCGGGCCGGGTGGAGCCTGTCCGGGCTGAAAAGTCTTGACACCCGGGCTGGGAAGGTGAATCTTCGGGCCGGGTTGGCCGCCGGTTGGAAAGGGAAGCTTCATGGAAAACAGGACGCCCCTCATCGCGGGCAACTGGAAAATGTACAAGACCCCCACCGAGGCGGGGGAGGCGGCAAGGAAGCTGGCCGGACTGGTGGCTGGCGTGACCGGGGTGGAAGCCATGGTGGCCCCGGCCTTCGTGGCCATCCCCGCCGTGGCCCGGGCCCTTTCCGGCACGGAAATCGCCCTGGGCGCCCAGAACCTGCACTGGGAGGATCAGGGCGCTTTCACCGGAGAGTGCTCGGCCGCCATGCTGAAGGACGCCGGGTGCGACTACGTGATCATCGGTCACTCCGAAAGGCGCCACCTGTTTGGCGAAACGGACGAGGCCGTGAACAAGAAGGTCCGGGCGGCCCTGGCCCATGGCTTGAAGCCCGTGTTGTGCGTGGGGGAAACCGAGGGGGAGCGGGACGCGGGCCATACCATGGACGTCCTGGATGTCCAGGTGGCCCGGGGGCTGGACGGCCTGTCCATTACGGCCGAAAGCGGCCTGGTGGTGGCCTACGAGCCCGTATGGGCTATCGGCACGGGCCGTACAGCCACCCCGGACCAGGCCCAGGAAGCCCATGCCCATATCCGGGAGAAGCTCGGCCAGGTTCTTGGAAAACCCCTTGCCAATTCCACCCGCATATTGTATGGGGGGAGCGTTAAGCCGGGCAATATCGCTGAGTTGATGACTGAGCCCGACCTGGACGGCGCGCTGGTGGGAGGCGCCAGCCTCGATCCAGCGTCCTTCGCCGATCTCGTGCGGTTCCGGGCGGCCTGAACGAGGATTCTTTTCGCTTTTTCTTTTTTATTGCCCTTGCTGGCACAGGGAGAGTATACGGCATGACCGCCATCATCATTACCCTGCACACCCTGGTGTGCATCGCCCTGATTCTGATCGTCCTCCTGCAGACGGGTAAGGGCGCGGACATGGGCGCGGCTTTCGGTGGGGGGGGCAGCCAGACGCTGTTCGGCTCCACGGGAGCCAGTACATTTCTCACAAAAGCCACTACCTTTGCGGCTGTGTTGTTCATGCTGACTTCCCTGACGTTGGCCTACCTGTCGGGGAGTGGCAGGGGGCGTTCCGTGATGGAGAGTCTGCCGGCGGCCACCCAGTCCTCAGCTCCAGCGTCCCAGGAGGCCCCGGCTGCTCCGACGGAAGCTCCGGCCGGGCAGGGAGAATAGGCAAAAGAACATATATCTCTCGTGCCGAAGTGGTGGAACATGGTAGACACGCTATCTTGAGGGGGTAGTGGGCTACGCCCGTGCCGGTTCAAGTCCGGCCTTCGGCACCATTTTATAAAAAGGGCCTGTGATCCTTGGGGATTGCAGGCCCTTTTTTTTTGCCGGTTGCGGATGGTTGCGTGTCCAGGCGGTTCACCGCGTCCCGGTTGCAGGAGGGAATCAGTTAGCCGTATATGTCCACCGTGATCTGAATGGAAGGGAGCCCCAACTGCTCCTTCACGTAAACCGGGCTTTCCCCGAAGGTCAAAAGAAGGCTGGCGAAGGTGTGCCGGATGTCATGGAAGCGCATGTCCCGAAGCCCGGCCTTCCGCAGTATGCCCTTGAACACCCGGCGGATGTAGTTCTGTTCCATGCGCTTCCCTGCCCGGTGAAAAATGACCTCCACAGGCTCCCCGGTTCCCGCCTGTAGGGCCTCCCGCTTCCTTTGGGCCAGGAACCCGCCCAGGGTGTCCGCCAACTGCTCCGACATATCCACCCGCCGGAATTTTCCGTTTTTGGTTTCCGTCACCCGGCCGCGTTTGTAGGACCGCGTTACCTTGATGAACCTTCCGGCAAAATCCCGGTCCCTCATTGCAGGGCCAGGACCTCCCCAAGCCTCATGCCGGTGCGGAAGGTGCAAAGAAAAAAGGCGAAATGCTCGGGCCGGTGCTTTCCGCAGGTTCCAAGGAACAGGGCCACTTCCTCCGGGTTCATGGGCTGTACGGCCGCTCGCTTGTCCCTTTGGAGTTTTACGCGTTTCAGAATCCCCGTGTTTGGATTTGCCGGGGTCAATTCTTCGTCCACGGAATAAGTCTTCATGGGGCCGCAACATCCCGCACAAGAGCTATGGAAGCCCTGGAGAGGCCCTTTCCGTGGAGCCCCCACCCTCAAAGGGGGACCACCTCTCCCCTCCCAGGGTCAAGAAGCAATCCCCGGATGGCGCCAGAAAAATCTTGACAGCCTACCGATCGTTCGGTAGGTATTCCCGCAGGGACCGGAAAGGGTCCTTTTGGGGCAGGAACAGGGCCGGAAAAGCTCATTTCCGGCTCACCGATGGCGTCTCCGGCCCCCGCACCCGCACCCGGACTGGGCTGGTTCATGGAAGAAAAAAACCATACAGGGACCTCTGAAAAACTCGTCCAATCTGCGGAAAAGCTTTTCGCCGGCAAAGGGTTCTACGGCACCAGCATCCGGGACGTGGCCGAAACCCTTTCCATCGCCAAGTCGTCCGTGCTCCACCACTTCGCCTCCAAGGAAAAGCTCTACGCGGCGGTGCTTCAGAATATCGCCGACGAGATGATCCGGGAGATCCGGGCCATCCGCCAGGGACCGGAGGACGAGGCCGGGCAGATGAGGAGCTTTGTCGGGCTCCTGTGCGACAACTCCAGGGACCGGCCGGACCGTGACCTCATCATTCTGCGGGAGCTTCTGGACAACCGCGCCCGGGTGGATACGGCGCGGAAGTGGTACTTCTCGCCCTACCTGGAGGAACTTGCCGGCATCGTCCGATCCGGCCAGGACAAGGGGCGATTCAAGCCCATCCATCCGGGGCTTTTCATCCTGCACCTCCTGGGCGCCCACCATTACTTCACCATTTCCCTGCCCACGGTCCGCCAGCTCCTCCCCCCAGTCTTCTTTGACCGCATGATCCGCGACCACCGCGCGGAACTCACGAGGATGGTGGAGGACCGGCTGGTCATCGGGCCGGACGGGCGGGACAACCCTTGAACCGGAAAGGCTTCCGGACAGTCGGAGGAACATGAAGAGCCGCCTTTACAAGCCCGAACACGAGATGTTCAGGAAGTCCTTTCGGAAGTACTTGAAGGACAACGTGCTGCCCCATTACGAGGAATGGGAGAGAAACGGCGTGGTGCCGCCCGAGGCATGGGAGAAGGCCGGGAAAAACGGCTTCCTCTGCCCGGCCCTTTCCGAGGAGTACGGAGGCCCTGGGGGCGATTTCCTCTACTCGGCCGTCATCCAGGAGGAACTGGGATACCACGGCGTGCCCGGCGTCTTCTGGGCCGTGCATTCCGACATCGTGGCCCCCTACATCGAAAAGTTCGCCCAAGAAGACAAGAAACGGGAGTGGCTCCCCAGGTGCGCCAGCGGCGAGAGCATCCTGGCCGTGGCCATGACCGAACCCGAGGTGGGCTCGGACCTCGCCCGCCTCACCACCAGCGCCCGGCGGGAAGGCGGCCATTTCGTGGTGAACGGTGGGAAGACCTTCATCAGCAACGGCCGGCTTGCCGGCCTCACCGTGACCGCCGTGCGCACCCGGGAAACCCCCCGGCCCCACGACGGGATCAGTCTCCTGGTTGTGGAAACCGGCACCCCGGGATTCACCAAGGGCCGGGCCCTGGAAAAAATCGGGCTCCACGCCCAGGACACGTCCGAAATCTTCTTCAACGACTGCCGCGTGCCCGTGGAAAACCTTCTGGGCGAGGAGGGCCAGGGCTTCAAGTACCTGATGCAGAACCTCCAGCAGGAACGCCTGGTCATCTCCCTGGGCGCCTTCGGCGCCGCCAGGGGCGCCCTCGATCTCACCCTCGCCTACGTAAGGAAGCGAAAAGCCTTCGGCAAAACCATCGGCAGCTTCCAGAACACCCGATTCGTCCTGGCCGAACTCGCCACCAAGGTCCAACTCGCCCAGTCCTTCCTCGAAGACCTGATTCCCCGGCACCTCTCCGGCGAGGATGTCGTGGCCGAAGTCAGCATGGCCAAATACTGGATCACCGAAATGCAGTTCGATGTCGCCGACCGATGCCTCCAACTCTTCGGCGGCTACGGCTACATGCGCGAATACCCCATCGCCCGACACTTCGTGGACGCCCGCGTCCAACGCAT
>JAHJUF010000312.1 GCA_018829095.1 Pseudomonadota bacterium
ACCTGGCCCGGTTCTTCATCCGCAGGCACAAGCTGCTCGCGGCGGCCCTCAAGGTCCTGGACGCGGCCATACCCCAGGCGGCCCGGCATCTGGAGGTTCTGGAGGAGACCCGGCGGGAACGGTCGCTATCCCTGGAAAACCTGAAGAACCGGAGCCGGGAGCTTTCCGTTGCCCGGGGCGAGGGGGTTTGCTCAAACTCGGCACCGGGCCAGGGGGCAATGCCCACGGACCACGAGGTGGAACTGGAGCTTTTGAAGCGCTCGGAAGCCCTGAAGGAAAGGAGGCCAGCATGAGACGGGGATTTTTCGGCACCATCGCCTGGGGCGCGGCGGCCTCGGTCCTTTTCCTGGCCGCGTCCATGGTCCTGGCCCCTTTTGTGGGGCGTATTCCGGCCATGTGCCTGTCCGGCTGGGCTGTGTTGGCAACCTATGGCGGGTACCTGTCCCGGCGGCTCAAGGTGTCCTGGCTGCCCGTGCTGGCCCCGCTTTTGATCCTGGGGGCCGTGGTCCTGCCCCTGTCCGGCCCGGCGCTTTTTCTCCTGGTGTGCGCCGGAGCATTGTCCTGGATGCGGTTTACGGCGGGCACCGGGCGACCCTTTGTGGTGAAATTACTCCTGGAGGCCGGGGCCCTGGGCCTGGCGGCCCTGATTCTCTCCTGGCCGGGCCGCTGGTCCCTGCCGCATTTCGCCGTGGCCCTGTGGCTGGTTTTCCTGGTCCAGGCGGGCTGGTTTCTGTTTCAGCCTCAGCCCCGGGAGCCCGAGCCCTCCGGGGTGGACCGGTTCGAGGCGGCCCGGCGAAGAGCCCGGGATCTCCTGGATGCGGGACCGGGGGCGGGCTGATGGCGGAGTTCTATTTCCGGACGCGGAATCCAGCGGATAGGGGAAGGTTCCCGGCCGAGGTTCCCACAGCCACCCGGTACCCCACCGGCTCCACGGTCCAGGCCCCGCGTTCCGGGTCCCAGTGGGCCAGGTCCCGGGCGGGGATGCGGATGCGGGCCTCCCCTTCCTCCCCCGGGGAAAGGGCCAGCCGGGCGAAGCCCTTCAGTTCCCGGACCGGGCGGGTCACCCGGCTTTCGGGATGGGAGACGTAGGCCTGGACAACCTCCTCCCCGGCGCGGTCCCCCGTGTTTTTCACGGTGGCGGAAAGCGTGAGGAACCCGTCGGGCAGGATGGTTTCCGAGGCCAGCGCCAGGTTCGAAAGGGAAAAGGATGTGTAGGATAGTCCGTGGCCCAGGGGGAACAGGGGGGTTTGTCCCATCTGGTCCAGGTACCGGTAGTCATGGAACAGGCTGTAGGTGAGTTGTCTGGCATCCGGGTCAAAGGGGAAGAGCTGGGCCGTGGTCCGGGGAAAGGAAAGGGGCAGGCGTCCTCCCGGGGCTGCGTCCCCGAACAGGACCCGGGCCACGGCCCGGCCCGCCTCCATGCCCCCGTACCAGGCCATGACCACGGCTGCCGGGGCCTCGATCCACGCTCCGGCGGCCACGGCGCTCCCACCGGTGAGGACCACCACACACCGGGGGCAGGCGGCCGCCACCCGGCGGATGAGGTCCTCCTGGTCCGGCGAGATTTCCAGGGTCCGGCGGTCCCCGCCCCCCAGGAGGGGAAAGTACTCCCCCTCCTCCCGGGGCCGGATGCCCGCGAACACCACGGCCGCGTCGCTCGCCGCCGCCATTTCCACGGCCCGGCCCATCTGCCGTCCTGTTCCCCGACAGGCCCGGATGTTCACGTTCCCGGCCAGTTCCAGGATGCCCGCAAGGGGCGTGATCGCCTCGGGCGGCCGCACCACTGCGGAGCCGGGGCTTCCCAGTTGGGGAGTGAAGGCCGGTTCGCCGATGACCGCCAGGCTTTGGAGGCCGGACCGGGAAAAGGGCAGGGCGCGGCCAAGGTTCTTCAGCAGGACCATGCCTTTTTCCGCTGTTTCCAGGGCCAGGGCCCGGTGATCCGGGCAGGCGGTGACGCCTCTGTCCGGCCGGGGTTTTTGCCGTCCCACCAGGCCGAACCGGACCTGCATGCGCACCAGCCGTTGGGCCGCGTCCTCGATCCGGTCCCGGGACACCCGGCCACGGGCCAGGGCCGCCGCCAGGGCGGGCAGGGAGAAGAAGAACGCCTGGGGCATCTCCAGGTCCATGCCCGCGTTCAGGGCACGGGCCGTGTGGTGGAGCCCCAGGAGGAAATCCGGCACCACGAACCCGTCAAACCCCCATTCGCCTTTCAGGATGTCCGTGATCAGATGCCGGTTTTCGCCGGTCCATTCCCCGTTCAGCCGGTTGTAGGTGGTCATGACCCCGGCGGCCCCGGCGTCCACGCAGGCCCGGAAATGAGGCAGGAACACCTCCCGGAGCGCCCGCTCGTCCGCCTCCACGTTCACGGAAAACCGCTGGTTCTCCACGTTGTAGCAGGCGAAATGCTTCACCACGGGCATGACGTTTTCCGCCAGCCCCGCCACATGGGCCGCCCCCAGGACGCCGGTGTGGAAGGAATCCGCTCCAAAGCATTCCTGGGCCCGCCCCCAGGCCGGGTGGCGTATGAGGTTCACGCAGGCCGAACCCATGGTATTGGCCCCGGCCGCCGCAGCCTCCAGGCCCATGGCCCGGCCCACCCGGCGCTCCAGGTCTTTGTCCCAGGCCGCCCCCCGGCAGATGGGCGCGGGAAAGGCCGTGGCCCGGCCCAGGTTCAACCCCCGGGGGCCGTCCGTGAACCGGATGCCCGGCACCCCCAGGCTGGGGCAGCCCGGGCTTTTGTACAGGCCCAGGGCGTAGGTCCAGGGCGTAGCCGAGTGGAGCCCGCCCCGGCCCGCCAGCATACGCATCTTTTCCCAAAGGGTCATGCGGGACAGGATTTCCCTGGTACGGCGATCCTCCATGGCGGCTTCCTTTCCCGGGGCGGGCTGGCCAGGCGGCAAACAGAAAAAATTCACGGATTACGCAGAGTACACGGATCAGAAAAAAAGGCCACCCGGATGAAAAGGAGGATGGTGATGCAGCAAGCCCAAAATCTATCAAACCCGTCATTCCGGCGAAGGCCGGGATGACGACTTGTAGCAGGGGCATCAGGGATGACGCCCCTGATTACCATGTTCTGGCGCCCGGGAAAGCGGGGGGGCGAAAAGAGGAAAAAGGGCGGTTTTCTTTTCCTTTGCCTGCTAGGAAAAACCGTGGCATAATACCAGGAATCCAAACTTCCCACGATGAGGGAAGGGCCCTGGGCATGCAAGTCTCCCAGCTTTCCACATCCGCTTTTTTCTGCTTCCTTGCCATGACAAAAAGTCAGCCGAACGGTTTGACTAGCTGGTTGGTTTTATTCGCTCCGCCGGAGAGAAAAGCGGTCCCGGAAAGGCGAGCCCGCGCCCGGGAAGGTTTTCCGCCCCTGTTCCCACCCACCCGAGGAGGATGACCCCTTGCGAGCCATGGACACCCTGGAGGGAATGCTGAACGTGCCGGCCCGGTACCTGGGCATGGAGGATACGGCCCAGCGCGTGTGGGACCGGGCGGTCTACTCCCGGTACCTGGGAGAAATAGCCGCGCGCCTGGCCCGGTCGTCCGTCCGGATGGGGCCGTCGGGCTTGGTCAGGAATCTTTCCCAGTACCCCTGGACCCGGTCCATGCTCCAGGTGGCCACCATGTACCACAAGCTGGTGTCGCCCCGCACCGGGCGGTACCGGGAGGCCAACGCGGTGCTCATGGCCGGGATGGTGGAGTCCGCGTCCGAGCTCATGGAACGCGCGCTGTCCGAGCCCGAACGCCTGATCCTCCACGAGGACCTGGTGCCCCCGGAGATCATCAACGCCATGGGGCTCAACTCCTGGTGCCTGGAGTTCGTGGGATTCCTGGTGCCCATGCTGATTCCCTCCATGGCCGAGAAATACATCGACGCCTGCGAGAACGGGGGTATCCCGCCGGACGTCTGCAGCCTGCCCAAGGAGATGATGGGCATGACGCTTTCCGGGCACATACCCAAAAGCGCAGGCATCGTCACCTCCAACTCCCCCTGCGACGGGGGCATGAGTTCCTATTCCCTCATGGAACGGGAGCTGAAGGTACCGGTGTTCCGCATGGACGTGCCCTACAACTTCAAGTCCGACCGCGCCGCCCGGTACTTCGTGGGGGAACTGGAACGCCTCATCGCCTGGCTGGAGGAAAAGACCTTTGCCCGCATGGACTGGGACCGCCTGACCGAGATCTGCGCGGAGCGGAACCGCATGCTGGAGGCGGAACTGGAACTGTGGGACCTCCAGAAGACCCGGCCCGCGCCCCTGGGCGGAGAGCCCATGTATCTGTCCCACCTGTG
>JAHJUF010000313.1 GCA_018829095.1 Pseudomonadota bacterium
CCCCGGGCGCTCCGGCCGCCCTTCAGGACCACCACGGGCTTTTTCGCCGACGCGCACAGGCGGACGAACCGCCGGCCCTCAGGGATGGATTCCAGGTACAGGGCCACGGCTCCCGTGTCCGGGTCGTCCAGAAGGAATTCCAGAAGTTCGGTCTCGGAAACGTCGGCCTTGTTGCCGATGGAGCAGACCTTGGACACGCCCATGGTGCCGTGGCTCATGGTGTCGATGAGAAAGCCCCCGGCCAGCATGCCGCTCTGCACCACCAGGGACACGTCCCCGGGGATGGGCCCCTCTTTCCAGATGGCGGGGCTGATGAAGGAGAAAACGCGGCGGTTTTTCGCGTCCACCAAGCCCACGCAGTTGGGACCCCAGATGCGGATTCCGGTCTTGCGGGCGATTTCCCGGATCTCCTCCTGGAGGTCCCTGCCCAAGGGCCCGGTCTCGGCGAAACCGGCGGATTCGATCATCACCCCCCGGATGCCCCGGGCCGCGCAGTCGGCTACGATGCCGGGCACCGCCGGGGCCGGGACGAACACGATGGCCAGATCCACGGGATCGGGCACAGATGCCACGTCCGGGTAGCAGGTGAGCCCCTCGATGGTCTCGTACCGGGGATTCACGGGATAGACAGGCCCCTTTTGACCGGCCAGGGCGTTCAAAACGATGGCGTACCCGCCCTTTTGCTTTTGGGTGGCCCCGATGATGGCCACGCCCTTGGGCTTGAAAAAGAATTCCACGCTTTCCCTTTCCGCTTTTTCACCTGGTACGGAAGATCCCCCCATCAGGACTCCACGCAGGGCCCGCCCTCCCCCTCCGCCCCCGCCGGGCAACGGCCGGAAAAGTCGATGGACAGGTGGTACACGCCACTCTCCAGGCGGGCCTTCACAGGGTGGGGGGATTTCTCATACACCTTCAGCATGGACCTGTTGGAGGCCAGCACATCCGCGGTGAACCCCCGGATGCCACGCTTCTTGGCCTCCCGAATGAGGCTCCTGAGCAGGTGGGTGGCTATGCCCCGGCCCTGAAAATCCTCGTCCACGACAAAGGCGGAGTCAGCCCAGGGCCGGTCCGGGAGCATGACATAGCGAGCCTCGGCGATGACCCGGCCATGGCCCGGTTCCCCCACCAGGCCCACGATGGACAGGGTGCGCTCGTAGTCCACGTTGACGTACTCCTGCATCTTCGCGTGGGGCATGGTCTTGATGGGGGAGAAATAGCGGTAGTACACGGCCTCGGAGGAAAACCGGTAAAACAGCCGGCGCATTTCGTCCTCGTCCGAGGGCCGGATGGGCCGGAAACGCATGGAGAGATCCCCACCCATGACACGGGTCTCGGCGAGTTCCGAGGGATACAGGCGGCCCGCCTCGGCCAGGTAGATCTGGTCATGGTACAGGATGTTGCTTTCCTTGGCCTGGCGCACCAGCTCGGCCCGGTCATCGGGATGGGCGATGTCGATCAAGGCCTGGGCCCGCTCCCGCACCGTGCGGCCGGTCATGCTGGCCACGCCGTATTCCGTCACCACCAGGTCGATGGTCTCCCGGTTGGAGTACTGGCCGGGATAACCCTCCACGGAAACCAGGACATTGGGTTTGCCCTCCCGGTTCCGGCTGGGGAGGGCCACGATGACCCGGCCGCCCTCGCTCATGTGGGCCCCGTGGATGAACTCCCAGGCCACGGACGGCCCGATGCCCAGGTTCCCCCGGCCCCAGTGAAACGCGAACTGGCCCGTGAGATCCACCCGGCGGGCCGGGAGGATGGCCATGAACTTTTCGTTTCGCCGGATGCGGTCCGGGTCCCCCAGGACATCCACGGCCTGGAACTCCACCAGGGGGTTCTCGTTCAGCCAGGCCATGAGTTCCCCGGTGCCCAGGGCGTAGGAGCAAAGGCACTTGTTCCGGAACGAGCCCTTGTAGCGGTTGGAAACCGCTCCGCTTTCCACCAGGTCCTTCAAGGCGTCGGTGAAAAAGGGGCTATGGATGCCCAGGTCCTTTTTCCGGGCGAGGTGGGGCACCAGGGCCTCGAAAATCTGCTCCAGGGACCAGGCCAGGCAGGAGCCGTCCTCGATGAGGGAGGCCACGTTGGCAGCCACCTTGTCGAACACCTCGGCCACGGGGGAACGGGGGAAAATCAGGAGGGGCTCCGTGGCTTCCACCAGGATATCGAAGGCATCCGCCCGCACGAAGCTGTCCCCCAGGGTCCGGGGCATGCCGGGCTGGATCTCCCCCACCACCAGGGAGGCCTTTTCCATGGCCTGCCGGGCCGTGTCCACCGAGACCCCGAAGCTGCAAAGGCCGTTCTTGTCGGGAGGGGTGATCTGGACAAAGGCCGCGTCAATGGCCAGGCGCCCCTGCTTCACCAGTTGGGGCACCTCCGAAAAACGGGCCGGAACCAGGTCCACGTAGCCCTTGGAAATGGCCTCGCTGGCCACCCAGCCGGAAAAGAAGGTTTTCAGGCGGAATTTGTTGTTCTCAAACTTGTGGTCAAAGAGGGCGTCCCCCAGGCTCACCATCTGGATGAGTTCCAGGTCCTGGAGATTGGCGGCGGAAGAGGCCATGAGGTGCTTCACCAGGGTCCTGGGCTCGGCCACCCCGGTGGAGAGAAAAATGCTCATGCCCGGCTTGATACGGGAAATGGCCTCGGATACGGGCACCACCCGCTCCCGCCATTTTTCCCTGGGAGCCTTCTTTTCAGCTCGGCCAAAAGGGGCCATGATTTGTCCTCGCGTTGGGTTGTGGAATCCCCTCCATACTCCCTTGGGTAAATAGGAACCGAACCCAAGGGTGTCAAGGAGATTCGGGGCCTTGACCGCCCCCCGGCCCCCCGGGTATCGTTTAAACCCGGAAAGGAAGCCCTGTGACCATTCCCGCTGTCACCGCCGTCATCCCCACCCACAACCGCGCCTGGTGCGTGGCCGGGGCCGTGGAGTCCGTCCTGGCCCAGGACTTTTCCGGGTTCGAGCTCATCGTGGTGGACGACGGATCCACGGACAACACCCCCCAGGTCCTGGCCGCCTACCCGGCCATCCAGGTCCTTTGCCAAAAGAACCGGGGCGTCTCGGCGGCCCGGAACCTTGGGGCCGCCAGAGCCCGGGGGAAATGGCTCGCTTTCCTGGACTCCGACGACCTGTGGCTGCCCCAAAAGCTCTCCGCCCAGCTGGCCTTTTTCCGGGAGCACCCGGAGTATTTGATCTGCCAGACCCAGGAGACCTGGGAAAAAAACGGCCAAGTCGTGCGGCCCCTGCCCCGCCACGCCAAGCCGTCGGGCATGGCTTTTGAACGCATGACCGGGCTGTGCCTGGTTTCTCCGTCGGCGGTGATGCTGGAACGGGAGTTGTTTATGGCCCACGGCGGATTCGACGAAACCCTGCCCGCCTGCGAGGACTACGACTTGTGGCTGCGGCTGGGGAGGGAGCATCCCATGGGGCTGGTGGACCTGCCCCTGGTGAAAAAAAGGGGAGGGCACAAGGATCAGCTTTCCGCCCTCCCCGGCCTGGACCTGTACCGGGTGAGGTCCCTGGCCCGGATCATCCGGGAGGGGGGCCTCACGGCAAGGCAGCTGGCCGCCGCCCGCCGTGCCCTGGCCGAAAAGGCCTCCGTGTACGCGGCGGGCTGCGAAAAAAGGGGGCGAAGCAACGAGGCCCGCCAGATCCTGCTCCTGGCCGCCGGGACCGATGGCGGAGACCCGGAGTCCCCATAAAAAAAAGGCGGCTTTCGCCGCCTTTTTTTATAAACGATCTCTGGAAGGCCGGGGGGTTATTCTTCCGACTTCTCCTCCTGGGCCTCTTCCGCCAAAAAGTCCGGCGGGATCTCGGCCTCCTGGGCAGGCTCCGGCTCGGCGGCCTGGACCTCAACCTCAGGCTCGGCAGCTCCGGTTTTCGGGGCCCCGGCGGGAGTAGCAGCCCCCTTGTCCTTCTTGCGGCCCAGCCATCCAGCCTTCTTTTCCTTGGTTTCCTCTTCAGCCCCCACCAGTTCAACCAGGGAAAGGAGCGCTGCGTCGCCCTTGCGGTATCCCAGCTTGACAACCCGGGTATAGCCGCCGCTGATGACGCCGTAGCGTCCAGGGGCCTCCTCAAAGAGCTTGTGCACCACGTTCTTGTCCCGGATGACCGACATGGCCTGACGGCGGGCGTGGAGGTCACCCCTCTTGGCCAAGGTCACCATCTGGTCGGCCCATCTCTTCAGTTCTTTGGCCTTGACATCGGTGGTCTTGATCCGGCCATGGATGAAAAGAGAGGTCACCATATTCCGAAACATGGCGATCTTGTGGCTCGTGGTGCGGCCTAATTTGACTCCGGCTTTGGCGTGTCTCATGGGATGGACGGCTCTCCTTCTTCAGGGCTGTCTTCCGGAGGCGCGAAGCCATCCAGCTTCATTCCGAAGGAAAGCCCCATCTCACCCAGGACGTCCTTGATTTCGTTCAAGGACTTCCTGCCGAAATTCTTGGTCTTTAACATCTCGTTTTCCGTCTTCTGCACCAGTTCGTGGATCTTGTGGATATCCGCGTTCTTCAGGCAGTTAGCGCTACGGACTGAAAGCTCCAGTTCGTCAACGCTCCGGTACAGATTCTCGTTGAATTCGGCCACCTCGCCGTCTTCCTCGATGATCTCGCCCTCGGGCTCGGTCTCTTCATCGAAGTTGATGAAGATGGAAATCTGCTCCTTCAGAATTTTCGCGGCAAAAGCCACCGCGTCCTCGGGAGTCACCGAGCCGTCCGTTTCCAGTTCCAGGGTCAGCTTGTCGTAGTCGGTGCGCTGGCCCACCCGGGCGTTGCTCACCACATAGTTGACCTTCAGGATGGGCGAAAAAACGGAGTCCACAAAGATGGTGCCCACCGGGGCTTCTTCGTCCTTGTTCATCTCCGCCACTGCATACCCCTTGCCCGCCTTGCAGGTGAGGGTCATGACCAGTGTGCTGTCCTCGGAAAGAGTGGCGATGGGAAAATCCGGATTGAGAACAATGACCCGGCCATTGCCGCTCTTCAGGTCTCCGGCCTTGATGGTCCCGGGGCCCTTGGCGTTTAAGGTCAGAATATGGGGCCCGGACTCGTTGGAGCGGAGGCGGACCTCCTTCAAATTCAGGATGAGCTCCGAAACATCTTCCAGGACGCCGGGAATGACGGAGAACTCGTGCATAACCCGCTCGAACTTCACGGAAACGATAGCCATTCCGTAGAGGGAGCTAAGCAGGATGCGGCGAAGGGCATTACCCAGGGTAAGCCCGAACCCCCGCTCCAGCGGTTCGCACACGAACTTGCCATAGCTTCCCGCGCCCTCCACCCCCACCTTCTGGGGCCGGATGAGTTCCCGCCAGTTCATGTACATCAACTCGTTGGATGCCATATTGCCTCTCCAAGGTTACGCCGCGCCCTAGGCGGCGCTGGCCGCCGGACCGGATATCCGAAAGGGTGTCCGCCCCGATGGAGGGACGGCCGGACGGACCGGATGTTGGTTACCTGGAGTACAATTCCACGATAAGCTGCTCCGCCATGGGCATGGTCAGCTCCTCGCGCGTGGGATAAGCGTTCACCGCGCCTTTTAAATTCTCCTTGTCCAACGTAAGCCACTGGGGCACGCCGCGCCGGACCACCGAATCCATGGCGTCCTTGATCGTGACGGTTTCCCGGCTCTTCACCGCCACCGCCACCTCGTCGCCGATGGTGACCATGGCGCTGGGGATGTCGAGCTTTTTGCCGTTGAGCAAAAAATGCCCGTGGCGAACGAGTTGCCGGGCCTGGGAGCGGCTGTTGGCGAAACCAAGGCGGTAGATCACGTTGTCCATCCTGCGCTCCAGAAAAACGAGCAGGTTGGTACCCGTGATGCCCTTGGCGCAGTCAGCACGCTCGAAGGTCAGGTGAAACTGCTTTTCCGTGAGCCCGTAGATGCGCTTGACCTTTTGCTTTTCGCGAAGCTGGATGCCGTAGTCGGACGTCTTGTGCCTCCGCTGGCCATGCTGGCCCGGGGGATATCCCCTGCGGTCGTAGGCGCACTTGTCCGAGTAGCAGCGGTCCCCTTTCAGGAAAAGCTTCATGTTCTCCCGCCTGCAGAGCCTGCACACCGCACCGGTATACGTTGCCAAATCGTCCTCCTTTATGATTCACCGGAAAATCCGGAATCTGTTCCGGTCCTTGCCGGCCGCTCATCCGCCGGTTAGACGCGCCGTCTTTTCCTGGGGCGGCAACCGTTGTGGGGGATAGGCGTGACGTCCTTGATCATGGTTACGTTCAAGCCCGCGGACTGAAGGGCGCGAAGAGCTGACTCCCGGCCAGTGCCGGGCCCCTTCACAAGCACCTCCACGCTACGCATGCCTTGGTCCATGGCCTTCTTGGCCGCATCCTCGCCCGCGAGCTGAGCCGCGAACGGCGTGCTCTTCCGGGAGCCCTTGAAACCCACGACTCCCGCCGAGGACCAGGAGACCACCGCGCCCGAAGGATCGGTGATGGTCACAAGGGTGTTGTTGAAGGTGGCCTGTATATGCACCACCCCGGTAGGGATGTTCTTCTTTTCCTTCTTCCGCGTAACTTTTCTTTTCGCCATTTTCCTTGCCCTTTGGTCACCAGGCCGGGGCCGGACGAACCGCTCCGGCTCCAACGGTGTCATTTACTTCTTCTTGGCTGCGCCCTTTTTCTTGACCGCCGCACGACGCGGTCCCTTGCGGGTCCGGGCGTTGGTTTTGGTCCGCTGTCCATTGACGGGCAGGGACCGGCGGTGGCGAAGACCCCGGTAGCAGCCCAGGTCCATAAGGCGCTTGATGTTCATGGAGATCTGGGTCCGCAGCTCGCCCTCGACCTGAAGCTCCGCGTCGATCACCTTACGGATGTCGTTGATCTGGGATTCGGTCAGATCATCCGTGGAGACGCTGGGGTCCAGGCCGATCTTGCCCAGGATCTTTCTGCTCGTGGTACGGCCGATGCCGTAGATGTAGGTGAGCCCCACCTCCACGCGCTTTTTCTTCGGCAAATCTACGCCCGCGATTCGTGCCACCGATGTCCTCCTAACCCTGGCGCTGCTTGTGACGCTTGTTTTCGCAAATGACCCGGACGACGCCTTTGCGCCGCACGATCTTGCACTTGGGGCATATCTTCTTCACTGACGCTCTGACCTTCATGACCGCTTCTCCTCGACGTCCGGATCTACTTGGACCGGTACACGATCCGTCCCCGGGACAGGTCGTAGGGGGAAAGCTCCACCACCACCTTGTCTCCCGGCAGGATCTTGATGAAATGCATCCGCATCTTTCCGGAAATATGGGCCAGGACCGGGTGGCCGTTTTCCAGCTCCACCCGGAACATGGCATTGGGCAAGGTTTCCACAACCTTCCCATTGACTTCTATGGCGTCTTCCTTGGACATCTATACGCTCCCGCCGGGCGCGCTCAACACCTTCGGCCCGCTCTCCAGTATGGCTATGGTGTGCTCGAAATGGGCCGACAGGGAACCGTCAGTGGTCACCGCCGTCCATCCGTCCTCCAACACCTTAACATCATGACCGCCCGCGTTCACCATGGGCTCAATGGCGAGCGTCATGCCTTCCAGGAGACGGATGCCCCGGCCTGGCCGGCCGTAATTGGGTATCTGGGGCTCCTCGTGGAGTTCCCGGCCGATGCCGTGGCCCACGAACTTGCGAACCACCGAAAATCCGGCCTGCTCCACCACACTTTGCACCGCGTGGCCGATGTCCGAAAGCCGGTTACCCACCACCGCTGCGGCTATGCCCTGTTCCAAGGCCAACCGCGTGGCGTCCAGGAGAAGCTCCGCCTGGTCCGAAACCTGGCCCACAGGGACCGTGATGGCCGAATCGCCGTAAAACCCGTCCAGAAGCGCGCCGAAGTCCATGGAAACGATATCTCCGGACTTCAGCTTCCGGCGGGACGGAAAGCCGTGGACCACTTCCTGGTTCACGGACACACAGAGGCTGTAGGGATAACCCCGGTACCCGAGAAACGCCGGCACCGCCCCGGCCTCCCGGCACATCCTCTCCGCCAGTTCATTCAACCCCAGGGTGTCAGCTCCAGGGGCAACCTGGGCGGAAACAGCCGCCAGAACCTTGGCCACGATCTGGTTGGCCGCCTCCAACTTGGCGATTTCCCAACTGCTTTTCAACACCACCATGACGAAGCCTAACGCCGGCTCCGACCGCTTATGGAGCCCTTCTTCAAAAAGCCCTCGTAGTGCCGGGTCAGCATGTGGGACTCCATCTGGGCCACGGTGTCAATGGCCACGCCCACCACGATCAGGAGGGCCGTTCCACCGAAGTAGAACGGAACCCGGAACTGGGTCATCAGAACCGAGGGCAGTACGCAAACCGCAGAAACGTAGATGGCACCGCCCAGAGTGATGCGCGTGAGCACCCGGTCGATGTAATCGGCCGTGTTCTTTCCCGGCCGGATGCCCGGGATGTGCCCGCCGTACTTTTTCAGGTTATCCGCCACATCCACCGGGTTGAAGGTCACGGCCGTGTAGAAGTAGCAGAAGAAGAAGATGAGGCCCACATAGGGCAGTTCCCACCATACCTGCCCGGGTTGCATGGCCTGGGCCACGGCTTTGAGCCACGGCACGTCCACGAAGCTTCCGATAGTGGCCGGAAACATCATGATGGACGATGCGAAAATGGGCGGGATGACGCCGGCCGTGTTGATCTTCAGGGGCAGGTACGTGCTCTGGCCCCCGTACATGCGCCGGCCCACCACGCGCTTGGCGTATTCCACCTTGATCCTGCGCTGCCCCTGCTCCACGAAAACGATGAAGCCCACCACCCCCACCACGAGGATCAGCAGGAACAGGGCCGTGAAGATACTCATTTCCCCGGCGGAAAGCAAGCGCCCCGTGTTGGCGAGGGCTGCGGGCAGGCGGGCCACGATGCCGCAGAAAATGATAAGCGAGATGCCGTTGCCCACGCCCCGCTCGGTGATCTGTTCGCCGAGCCACATGATGAAGGCCGTGCCGGCGGTCAGCGTCATGACGGTCATGATCCGGAAACCCCATCCGGGGACGAGCACAACGGGCGCGCCGCCCGGCGAGGTCATCTGCTCCAGACCCACGGCGATGCCGAAGCCCTGGATGATGGAGATGACCACCGTACCGTAGCGGGTGTACTGGGTGATCTTTTTCCGGCCCTGCTCCCCTTCCTTGCTCAGACGCTCCAGGTGGGGGATGACCACGGTCAGAAGCTGAAGGATGATGGAGGCGCTGATGTAGGGCATGATGCCCAGGGCGAACACGGAAAGCCTTTCCAGCGCCCCGCCGGAAAACATGTCGAACAAACCCAGAAGCGTCCCCGCCGCACGTTCGAAGAAGGCAGCCAGGGCCCCCCCGTCGATACCCGGAGTGGGGATATGCACGCCGACCCTGTACACCACCAGGAGTATCAAGGTGGAGAGGATGCGCTTCTTCAACTCCGGGATCTTGAAAATATTTCCGAAACCGCCGCCTATCATACCCCACCCATCCTAAACCGCCTGAAGGGTTCCACCGGCAGACTCGATCTTCTTTTTGGCGCCCTCGCTGACCTTTTCAATAATCACGGTGAGCGACACGGAGATCTCTCCCTGGCCCAAAAGCTTCACTTTGGACCTGGTGTTCTTGATGATCCCGGCCGCGACCAGGGCATCCTTGTCCACGGTGCTTCCCGCTTCGAACCGGGAGAGGTCCCGGATGTTCACCTCTTCAAAATGGATCTTGAAGATGTTGGTGAACCCGCGTTTGGGAAGGCGCCGGTGAAGAGGCATCTGGCCGCCCTCGAAGCCCGGACGCACCGAGCCGCCGGAGCGGGCCTTCAAACCCTTGTGGCCCCGGCAGGAGGTCTTGCCGTGCCCGGAACCCGGGCCCCGGCCCACGCGCTTCCGATTCTTCTTGGACCCCTTGGGCGGGGAAAGTTCGTGCAATTTCATGACTCAGTCTCCTCGACGGCGAGCATGTGCTCGACCTTGAAGATCATGCCCCGGATGGAGGGAGTATCTTCCAGCTTCACCGTCCTGCCCACCCGGGTCAGCCCCATGCCGCGAAGGACCTTGCGGTGTTTCTCAGGCCGTGTGATCATGCTCTTTGTCAGCGTGATCAAAAGCATTTTGGACATAGTCCGCCTCGTCTTCCCGGGTCCTTAAACCCTGAGATCCTCAGGTCTAATTCCCCGGCGTTTGGCCACCTGCTCAGGGCTCTCAAGCCGCCGCAAGCCCTCGAGGGTGGCTTTCACCACGTTGTGGGGATTGTTGGAGCCCATGCACTTGGTGAGGATGTCGGCCACCCCCGCAGCTTCCAGGACCGCCCGGACCGCGCCTCCGGCAATGACGCCGGTGCCGGGGCCGGCGGGCTTTAGAAGCACGCGGCCCGCGCCGAAACGGCCAATGATCTCCCGGGGGATGGTCTGACCCACCATGGGGATTTGGATCATGGCGCGCTTGGCGCTTTCCACGCCCTTGCGGATGGCCTCGGGAACTTCGCCGGCCTTGCCCAGCCCGGCTCCAACCCGCCCCCGGCCATCGCCGACCACCACCACCGCAGAAAAGGAGAAGCGCCGGCCGCCTTTGACCACCTTGGCCACGCGGCTGATGTGCACCACCTTGTCAATAAATTCCCGATCATCGTTATTCACGAAAGACGCCTCCCCTAGAATTGCAGACCAGCTTCACGGGCTCCCGTGGACACCGCCTTGACCCGGCCGTGGTACAGGAAACCGTTGCGGTCGAAAACCACCTTTTCCACACCCTTGGCGCGGGCCCTGTCGGC
>JAHJUF010000314.1 GCA_018829095.1 Pseudomonadota bacterium
ATGTGGGTGTAGGCCATGAGGTAGTTGTCGTCCCCCACCTGGGTGAGGCCGCCGCCGAAACCCGTGCCCCGGTGGATGGTGACATACTCCCGTATCACGGTGTTCCTGCCGATCTTCACCCAGGTCTCCTCCCCGGCAAAGCGCACGGACTGGGGAGGTCCGCCGATGGCGGCGTGGGGGAAGATATGGCACTTGGCGCCGATCTCCGTATATTCCCCGATGGTGACGTGGGCCTCGATTCGCGTGCCCGCCCCCACGTGGACGTTCTTTTCGATGACGCAAAAGGGCCCCACGCAGACGCCCTCGGCCAGGCGGGCGCCGGGGTCCACAATGGCGGTAGGATGGATCATTCCTTGCTCCAAATGGCCATGAGCCGGGCCTCGGCGGCCAGGACGCCTTCCACCAGGGCCCGGCCGTCCATCATGATGGCCGAACTCCGCTGACGTCCCATGGTTAGTTCCAGCATGATCTGATCCCCGGGAACCACGGGCCTGCGGAACCGCACCCGATCCATGCCCGTGAAGTAGATGATGCTCCCGGGCTCGCGTTCCGGGTTGGACAAAAAGGCCAGGATTCCCCCGGCCTGGGCCATGGCCTCAATGATGAGAACCCCGGGCATGACCGGCATCCCGGGGAAGTGACCGGAAAAGAACGGCTCGTTGATGGTGACGTTCTTTAAGGCCGTGATTTTCTCGCCGGGCTCGGCGGAGAGCACCCGGTCCACCAGAAGGAACGGGTAGCGGTGGGGCAGGTATTCCATGACGCGGGATATGTCAAGGATGCTGTCCATCGCCGCCCTCCAGGTTCTTCACACGTTTTTCCAGGTTCCGCAGGGTCCTGGCCAGTTCCGGGAGCTTTTCCACCAGCCTCTGGACCCGGAGCCAGATCCGGTGGGGCATGACCGGGCTGCCCGTGACCACCTGGCCGGCGGCCAGATCCTTGCCAACGCCGGACTGGGGGCCAACCATGACAAAATCCCCGATGGTGAGGTGCCCCGCCACCCCGGCCTGGCCGGCCAGGACGCAGTTTTTGCCGATGACCGTGCCGCCCGAGATGCCGCACTGGGCGATGAGGACCGTGTCGTCCCCCACGGTGACATTGTGGGCCACGTGGACCAGGTTGTCCGTCTTGACCCCGTTGCCGATGGCCGTAGCCCCGAAGGTGGCCCGGTCAATGGTGTTGTTGGCGCCGATCTCCACATCGTCGCCCAGGGTGACGACGCCGGTCTGGGGGATCTTGTGGAGCTTTCCCGCCTCCCCGGCAAACCCGAACCCATCGGCCCCGATGACCGCTCCGGCGTGGATGACCACCCGGCTCCCCAGGGTGCAGCCCCAGAGCACGCAGGCCTGGGGGTGGATGGTCACATCGTCCCCCAGGACCACGCCGTCCCCCAGGACCACGTTGGGAAGGAGCGTCACCCGGTCCCCCACCCGGACCCCCTTCCCGATGACCACGCCCGGGGCCACGAAAAGGTCTTCCCCGTGGACAAAGCCCTGGCCCACGACAGCGTGGGGGCTGATCCCCGGCTCCGGGGCCGGGGGCCGGTGGAACAGGGCGATGGCCCGGGCAAAGGTCAGAAGCGGATTTCCCACAACTAGGAGGGGAACCGCCGATGGCCCCGCGCCCGGGCCCACGATGACCGCCTCGGCCCGGCTCCCGGAAACCCGGGCCAAAAGCTTGGCCGAGGCAGCGCAGGTGATCTCCCCGGGTCCGGCCCGGTCAAAGGGCGCGACTCCGGACACGGGGGTTCCGGGGTCCCCGCCCGTAAGCCTCGCCGAAAGCCTGTCCGCGATTTCTCCCAGGGTGGGCGCCATGATCCGGGGTCATTTCTTTTGGTAGGACTTGTCGTACTGGGCGATGATCCGGTCCGTGATATCCAGGGCGTCGGGCGCGTACATGGCCCCGCACTCCTTCTTCTCCAGGATCATGGTGTACCCTTCCTTCTTGCCCATCTCCTCCACGATCTTGTACACATCGGCCTTGATCTTGGCGATGAGCGCGGCTTCCTGGCGCTTGAAATCATCGGCGTAAAGCTGCTGGGCCTCCTTGAAGTCGTTGGTTCGGATCCGGATTTCCCGGGCCTTTTCCATGTAGGCTTCCCGGCTCATGACCATGGCCTGGCGATCCAGATCCTGCCGGAGCTGGCCGATCTCCTGGCCCTTGGCCTTGAGTTCGGCCTCCATCTTCTCGCCACTTTTCTGGATTTCCTCGGTGGCGGCCTTGCCCGCAGCGGACGTATCCAGGATGCGCTGGAGGTCCACCAGTCCGATCTTGGCCACATCAGCCGCCTGGGCTGCCGAAATTCCCGCAAAAAGAAGCACCACCGCGCAAAGGGTCATCCACTTGTTCCGCATGCCTCTTGTCTCCTTGTCGGTTTGAACGTGAAAAAATCGCCCGTTTTCCGGCTTTCGCCGGGCTGTCTCTGTACCCGTCTCCAAACCCATCGCCCACGGGCGGCTAGAAGGCGGCGCCCATGGAGAATTCCCATCGGCCATTGGTGGGCTCGTTGCCCTGGGGGTCCAGGATGTAGCCCCGCTCCAGGCGGATGGGGCCGATGGGGGAATACCAGCGGAATCCGAAGCCCGCGCTCTCCCGGAGGGCCCCGAAATCCACATTCTCGTGGTTGTCGTACTCATCGCCCGTATCGTAGAAGGCAAGCCCCACGAGCCCGGCGCTTTCGATGATGGGGAAGATGAACTCCACGTTGAACTGGACGAACTTGTTGCCGCCGATGAGGGCCCTGTCCGTGTCCATGGGGGAAAGGTCCCGCCACTCGAAACCCCGGAGGGAGTCTATGCCCCCCAGGTAGAAACGCTCGTACTCGGGGAGTATCCCCCCGGAGTGCCCCCGCACATAGCCCGCCTCGCCGTGGAGAAAGCCCACTGTACCCCAAAACAGGGGCAAGTACCAGCCTGACTCCCCGGTGTACTTGACGAAGGCGATGTCCCCACCAAGGGCTCCTCCCGAGTACTCCATGGACGCCCGGTTGTAAGAACCCCGGCTCGGGTTGAAGAACCGGTTCCGGGTGTTCCGAATCAGGCTGAGGGACGCCTTGCTGGCCGCGTTGTCGCCTTCCATGTCCTTGATACTGTCGGAGGCGTCCGTGTTGATGTTTCGGATGTTGGTGATGTCGTAGCCATAGGACCAGTACAGGCCGGTGTAATCCAGAATCGGGTACCCCATCCGGATGCGACCGCCCCGGGAGTTCTTGTCGTAAGTGTCGTAGTCCTTGGACTGGTCATAGACGTCCAGGCCCACGGTAAGGCGGGTGTCCATGAACCACGGCTCGGTGAAGCTTAAGCTGTACTGGCTGGAGCTCCCGCCGATCTGGCCCTTCAAATCCAGGGTCTGGCCCCGGCCGAAGAGGTTTCTCTGGGCCACGGTGGCCATGAAGAAGGCGTTGTCGATGTTGGAATAACCGCCTCCGAAGGTGAACGCTCCGGTGGGTTTTTCCTTCACGTTCAGCTTCAGGACCATCTGGTCCGGCTCCGAGCCGGGCAGGGTCTCCACCTGGATGTCCTCGAAGTAGTCCAGGCGGGTCAGGTTCTGGACCCCCCGCTTCATGGCCGATCCCGAGTACAGGCCCTTTTCCTGGACCGGCAGCTCCCGGCGGATGACCTTGTCCCGGGTGCGGGTGTTGCCGGTGATGAGCACCCTCTCGAAGTAGACCTGGAGCCCCTTGTTGATGGTGTAGGTGATGTCCACCACCAGGTTCTCCTTGTCCCTGGAGGTGGAGGGGATCACTTCGGCGTAGGCATAGCCCTCGTTCGAGGCGAGGTCCGTCAAGCGGGTCTGGTCCCGGTGGACCACCTCCCGGCTGAAGATTTCGCCGGGCTGGATCGTCAGGAGGGCAAGGAGTTCCTCCCGGGGCTTCACCTGGTCCCCGGCCACGTCCACCCGGCCCACCTTGTACTGGCTCCCCTCCTCGATCTTGAAGACGACGTAGATGCCGTCGGCCCGGATGTCCACCTCGGGGTCAGAAACCTTGGCATCGATGTATCCGTTGTTCTGGTAGAAGGAGGAAATCCTCAGTGCGTCCTGATCCAGATCCTCCCGGTTGAGGTTGCCGGACTGGGTGATCCAGGACCAGAACCCCTTCTTCTTGCTCTTCATGACCTTCTTGAACTTCTTGTCCGGCATGGCCCGGTTGCCCACGAAACGGATTTCCCGGATGCGGACCTTGCTCCCCTCCTCGATGTTGAATACCACGTCCGCCAGGTTCTCCTCGCCGGGGACGATCTCATAAGTCACCCGGACGTTGTGGTAGCTCTTTTCCCGGTAGAGGTCCTCGATCTTTTTCACGCTGGCCGCCACCTTGAAGGCGTTCACCACGGACCCCCGGGAAAAGTCCAGGGCCGCCCGGACCTCGTCGCTGTTGAAGGCCCGGTTCCCGTGGAACTCGATGTGGCGGATCGTGGATTTTTCCCGGATCTGGTAGACCAGGGCCACGCCGCCCGGGGCGGGCTCGGACTCCACCCGGATGTCCTCGAAATACCCCATGTTGAAGATGGCCCGGATGTCCCGGGTCACGGCCTCCTGGCTGAACATCTCCCCCTCCCGGGTCTTGATGACCCGGCGGATGGCATCGGCCTCGATGCGGTTGTTTCCCGTAACTTTGATGCCCGTCACCTTCACCCGGCCCATCATCCTCGCCGCCAGGTCCCTGGACAGGCCTGCCACCGACCCCAGGAGGGTCTCCATGCCCTGGCCCTCGGCAAAGAAGGGCTCGGGCTGGTCCGCCCCGGGGGCCAGGAGGCGGGCGTCCAGACTGTAGGCGTCCCCGAACAGGGAGAAGCTGCCCCAGATCAGGAATTCAACCCCGTTCTTAACGGCCATTTCCCCCAGTTCGGCGGGAGAGATCCCCTGGGGGGATTCCCCCGGGGCCAGGCCCTCCAGACCCAGCCGGGCCAGGATGCCTTCCTGGTCCAACCGCTCCTTGATCTGGCGGGGGATTTCCTGTTGCAGGTAGCCGTATTCCCCGGTGGCGTGGACCTCGAACCCAAGGACCGCCACCCGGGCGTCCTGGGCCGCTGCGGGCAGGGGGACGCAAATCGCCATGATCAGGACCAGGAAAAGGGAGGCGCCGATGGCCCCCTTCCGCACCGGGCGAACCTGCGTGTTTTTCATGTCGCTAACCTTTTTTTGGGGACGGGTTCATGGGTGTTTTCGGTATGGAGCCCGAAAGTCCGGGGCTCGTCTACCGGCTCACTCCTCCACGGCCCGGCCGTCCAGAAGGGTGACCCGGCGGGACATCATGCCCGCCAGCTCCTGGTTGTGGGTCACGAGGATCATGGTCATGCGCCTCTCGGCGTTCAATTCGCACAAAAGCTCATGGATGCGCCGGGCGGTTTTCACGTCCAGGTTGCCCGTGGGCTCATCGGCCAGAAAAAGTTCGGGCTCCATGACCAGGGCCCGGGCCACGGCCACCCGCTGCTGCTCTCCGCCGGAAAGCTCGCCGATGCGATGGGTGAGGCGATCCGAAAGCCCCACCCGGTCCAGGACCGCCTCGGCCCGGTCCCGGGCCTCGGCCGGGGAAAGGCCGCCGATGCGCGCCGGGAGGGCGGTGTTCTCCAGGGCCGTGAACTCCGGGAGCAGGTGGTGGAACTGGAACACGAACCCCACATTTTCGTTACGGAAACGGGCCAGCGCCTGATCCGGCAGGACGAACACGTCCCGGCCCCCAAAAAGCACACGGCCCTCGTCCGGCCGGTCCAGGGCCCCCAGGATGTGCAAAAACGTGGACTTGCCGATGCCCGACACCCCCACCACGGCCATGGACTGGCCCGCCTCCACGGAGAGGGTCAGGTCCGAAAGCACGGACACGTAGCCCGAGTGCTTGGCATATCCCTTGGTGATGCCGGACGCCAGGACAAAGGGCTCCCGGCTGGTTTCAGGAGTTTCATTCATACCGGAGCGCCTCCACGGGGTCCAGCCGGGCCGCCTTCCAGGCCGGGTACAGGGTGGCCAGGAAGCAGATCACCAGGGCCGAGGCCGCGATGGCCGCCACATCCAGAGCCTCCAGGCGCACGGGCAGGGTGGAGATGTAATAGACGTTGGGGTCCAGTTTGATGAACGGATAACGGTCCAGGATGAAGCACAAGAGCCCGCCCATGCCCATGCCCAGGGCTGTGCCCGTAAGGCCGATGACCATGCCGTTGGCCACGAAGATCTTGCGGATGGAGGCCGCCGACGCGCCCATGGTCTTCAAAATGGCGATATCCTTGCGCCGCTGGGTCACCATCATGATGAGGGTGGCCGCGATGTTGAAGGCCGCCACCAGGACGATCAGGGTGAGGATGACAAACATGGTGACCTTTTCCAGCTTGAGCGCCGCGAAAAGGTTCTGGTTGGCCCGCATCCAGTCCCGGGCCCAGTAGGGGAACCCCATCTCGCCGGAGATCCGGTCCGCCAGGTTCCTGGCCTGGTACACCTCTTCCACCGTGAGACGTATGCCCGAAACCGCATCCCCCATGCGCAGGATGCCCTGGGCCGTGGCCAGGTCTGTCCAGCAAAAGGAGGCGTCGTAATCGTACATGCCCGATTCCAGAATCCCCACCACGGTGAGGCGCCGCATGGCGGGCATGGGGCCCAGGGGCGAGAGCACG
>JAHJUF010000315.1 GCA_018829095.1 Pseudomonadota bacterium
AGGCCCCCGAAGGTGTTGGTGGGGACCTCGCCCTCGCGCATGGTGCAGCCGTCCGCGACGTAGCTCGCGCCCTTCCCCTTCTCGACGAATCCCAGGTCCTCGAGGCTGATGACCCCGGTTATGGTGGTCTCGTCGTGGACCTCCACCAGGGCGTCCATGCCGTAGGCCTCGCACCAGGCCAGGGCGTCCTCCAGAAAGTCGTCCGAAAGGGCCCGGACGATCAATAGCACCGCGTCCGCCCCGGCGGCGGCGGCTTCCCAAAGCTGATAACCCGAGACCACGAAATCCTTGCGCAGGGCCGGGAGGGAGCAGGCCGCCCGGGCGGCCTTGAGGTCATCCAGGCTGCCGGAAAAGAACCGGGCGTCCGTGAGCACGGAAAGGGCCGTGGCGCCGCCTTCCTCGTAGGCCGCGGCCTGGCGGGCCGGGTCCAGGTCCGCGATGGCCCCGGCGGACGGCGACGCCCGCTTGATCTCCGCGATGATGTTGGCGCCGTATGGCCCCGGCGCGGCCAGGGCCCGGGCGAACCCCCGGGGCGGTTCCCGGTCCTTGGCCCGGGCCATCAACTCGGTCACCGGCACCTTGGCCTGGGCAGCCGCGACCTCATCCTTCTTGTGCTCCAGGATGGTCTGCAAAATATCGGACATGAGGTTCCCTTTTGTCTGAAGAGAAAAGAAAACGCAGATTTCGCAGATTGGGAAAAACGGATTTCGCAGAGGGTCCAATCAGAGAACTCCTTTTCCGTCCTCCATCTGCGTAATCCCGAAATCCTCTGCGCAATCTGCGGTTCCTTTTTGGTTTTTTATTTCAAACTTTTCTTCAAGGAAGCCGCGAACGCCCTTATGGCATCATCATCCGCGCCTTCCTCGATCATCCGGCAGAACGCCGAGCCCACCACCACGCCGTCCGCCTCGGCCCCCAGGACGGCCGCCTGCTCCGGGGTGGACACGCCGAAACCCACGGCCACCGGGAGATGGGTCACGGCCTTCAGGTCCCGGGTCACCCGGGCCGCGTCCGCGCTGTCCAGGCCTGACGAGCCCGTGACCCCGGTCATGGACACCAGGTACACGAAGCCGGAGGCTTTTTCCGCGATGGCCCGCATGCGTTCGGTCGGGGTGGTGGGGGCCACCAGGCGGATGAGGCAGAGCCCGTCCCCTTCCCAGGCGTCCGTGAGTTCATCCGACTCCTCGGGGGGCAGGTCCACCACCAGGGTCCCGTCCGCCCCGGCGGCCAGGGCGTCGCGGTAAAACCGCGCGCCGCCGTAAGCGAGAATGGGGTTGTAGTAGGAGAAGATCACCACGGGCAGGTCCGGGAACTCGTCCCGGATTTCCCGGCATAGCGAGAGGACCCCGGCCAGGTTCATGCCGCTGGCCAGAGCCCGCTGGCTGGCCCGCTGGATCACCGGGCCATCGGCCGTGGGGTCGGAAAAGGGCACCCCCAGTTCCAGCACATCGGCTCCGCCACGGGCCAGGGCCCGGAGGATGGAAAGGGAGCGGGCCCGGTCCGGGTCGCCAGCGGAAACAAAGGCCACCAGGGCTTTTTCGCCCCGGATGGCAAGGGTCTGGAAGGTTTTCGTGATGCGGTTCATGAGGTTTCCCCCTCCCCTTTTCCATGTTCCAGGACAATGGAAAGGTCCTTGTCCCCCCGGCCCGAGAGGTTCATGAGGATGATCTGGTCCTTGGGCCGTTTTGCCGCCTCCTTCATGGTCCAGGCCAGGGCGTGGGAGCTTTCCAGGGCCGGCAGGATGCCCTCGGTCCGGGCCAGGGTGTGGAAGGCGGCCAGGGCCTCGGAATCCGTGACCGACTCGTACCGGGCCACGCCCAGGTCCTTGAACAGGGAGTGTTCCGGCCCCACACCAGGGTAGTCCAGGCCAGCGGAAATGGAATGGGCCTCCAGGACCTGGCCGTTCTCATCCTGGAGCAGATAGGACTTGGACCCGTGGAGCACGCCCACGGAGCCTGCGGTCAGGGTGGCGGCATGCTTGCCCGTTTCAACACCCGAGCCCCCGGCCTCCACCCCCGCCATTTCCACATTGTCCGCCACAAAGGGATAGAACAGGCCCATGGCGTTGGACCCGCCCCCCACACAGGCTGCCAAAAGGTCCGGCAGCCTGCCCTCGGCCTCCAGGATCTGTTGCCGGGCCTCGTCGCCGATGACCCGCTGAAAATCCCGCACCATGACCGGATAGGGATGGGGCCCGGCCACGGAACCGATGACGTAATAGGTGTCCCGCACCGCGCCCACCCAGTACCGCAGGGCTTCGTTCATGGCGTCCTTCAGGGTGCCGGTGCCCGAGGCCACGGGAATCACGGTGGCGCCCAGAAGCTCCATGCGGGAAACGTTGGGGGCCTGGCGGCGCACATCCTCGACGCCCATGAAAACCTGACACTCCATGCCAAAGAGCGCGGCGGCCGTGGCCGTGGCCACGCCGTGCTGGCCCGCGCCGGTTTCCGCTATGACCTTGGTCTTGCCCATGAACCGGGCCAGGAGCGCCTGGCCCAGGACGTTGTTGATCTTGTGGGCCCCGGTGTGGGCCAGGTCCTCGCGTTTGAGGTAAATTTTCGCGCCGCCCATTTTTTCCGTGAGCCGCCTGGCGAAAAAGAGCGGCGTGGGCCGGCCCGCGTAATGGGTGAACAGGGAGGAAAGCTCATCCCGGAAGGCCGGGTCAGCCTGGACGCTCTCGTAAGCAGCCGAAAGCTCCAGGATCGCGGGCATGAGAGTTTCGGCCACGTACCGGCCGCCATAGGGCCCGAAGTGGCCCCGGGCGTCGGGCATGTCGTGATAATCGTCCTTGGTGATCATGAGAAAATCCCCTCACCGCCCGGGGCCCGGCACAGGGCCGCAGCGGCCAGAAATTCCCGGACCTTTGTCAGGTCCTTGATGCCGGGGGAGGCCTCCACCCCGGAGCTGACATCCACGGCCCGGGGACGGGCCTGCTCCACAGCCTTTGGCAAATTTTCCACACAGAGCCCACCAGCCAGGACCAGGGGCTTTTCTGCTCCAGCGCCCCGGGCCGTGGACCAGTCCCAGGCCAGGGCGTTGCCGCCCGGAAGCGCCCCGCCCGCGCACTCCACCAGGAACCCGGAGGCCCCGTAGCGTGCTGCCTCGGCAAAGCCCGGCTCCCGGTTGGCGAACAGGGCCTTCACCACCTTCACCCCGGCCGCCTCGATGGCCGCCACCTCTTCCGGGGGCTCGGCCCCGTGGAGCTGGACCAGATCCAGGCCGCAGAACCGGGCCAGGGAGAGGACCTTTTCCACGGGCTCGTTCACGAACACCCCCACCCTCTTCGCCCGGCCCCCCACAGCCCGGCAGATTTCCCGGGCAAGAGCCCGGTCCACGAACCGGGGGCTCTTGGGATAGAACACCAGCCCCACGGCCCGGGCCCCGGCTTCCGCGCAGGCAACAGCCTGATCCGGGTTGGTGAGGCCGCAGATTTTCACCTCCAGGGCCATGGTGGCCTCCTGTGGGAAAACAGGTTGATCAACTTTCTAATGGCCGTTGCGTCATGTCAGGCCGGAGAAAAGAAATCCCCCCTGCCCCCCTTTTTCAAAGGGGGGAACCCTCCCGCGGCTTTTCCCTTGGGGACCCGTCCCCGGGCTCCACCGGCCCGTTTGCCGTAGCCCGCGTCCCGGCCATTATGCGGCTTTCTTTTGGAGGGGGTTTGGGGGAACCCCAAGAAGCCCCCTTAACCTGCGTTGGCCCGGGTGAAGGCCGCGAGCTTTTCCAGTTTTTCCAGGGCCGCGCCGCTGGTCACGGCTTCCCGGGCCAGGGCGATCCCCTGGGCCATGTCCTTAGCCTGCCCCGCGGCCACCAGGGCGGCGGCGGCGTTCACAGCCACCACGTCCCCCCGGGCCCCGGTTTCGCCGGAAAGCACCTTCCGGGTGATGTCCGCGTTCTCCTCCGGCCCGCCTCCAGCCAGCTCAGCGGAATCGTAACGCCGCCCCACCAGGGTTTCGGGCGAAAACTCGTAGGTGCGGACCATGCCGTCAACCAACTCGGAAACCCGGGTGTTGGCGCAGACCGAAATCTCGTCCAGGCCCTCGACGCCGTGGACGACGAAGGAATGCCGGGAGCCCAGCAGCCGCAGGGCTTCGCCGAACATCTCGGTCAACTGGGGCGCGAACACGCCCAGAACCTGGCAGTTGGCCCCGGCCGGGTTGGTCAGGGGCCCCAGCATGTTGAAGATGGACCGGATGCCCACCTCCTTCCGGGCCTTCATGGCGTGACGCATGGCCCCGTGGAACCTGGGGGCGAACAAAAAGCCGATGCCGATCCCGTTCACCGCCTCCTCCACCACCTCGGACTCCACGTCCAGGCGCACGCCCAGGGCCTCCAGCACGTCCGCGCTGCCGCACTTGGAGGAAACGCTCCGGTTGCCGTGTTTGGCCACCGTGACCCCGCAGCCCGCCACCACAAAGGCCGCCGTGGTGGAGATGTTGAAGGTGGAGGCCCCGTCCCCGCCCGTTCCGCAGGTGTCCACCACGGTACCGGAGGTCACCTGGATGCGCGTGGCCTTCCTCCGCATGGCCCGGGCCGCCCCGGCCAGTTCGGCAAAGGTCTCGCCCTTGGTGGCCAACGCCGCCATGTACGCCCCGATCTGGGCGTCCGTGCACTGGCCGGACATGATCTCGTCCATGACCGCGTAGCTTTCGTCGTCCGCGAGGTCTACGCCCGCCACGATCTTTTTCAGGCTGTCCGTAAACATGGCTCGTCCTTTCGTCCGGCAATTCGGTTAGGCCCTGCCCTCCCGGGCCAGGCGGCAGAAGTTGCGAAGCAGGCGCTTGCCCGAGGGGGTCATGATGGATTCCGGGTGGAACTGGATGCCCTCGGCCCGGAATTCACGGTGGCGCAGGCCCATGATCTCCCCGTCATCGGCCCTGGCGGTGATCTCCAGGCAGTCGGGGAGCGTTTCCTCCTCCACGGCCAGGGAATGGTAGCGCATGGCCTCGAAGGGGTTTCCGATGCCCGAAAACAGGGTTTTTTCATCCGAGGTGACCATGGAGGTCTTGCCGTGCATGAGGCGCTTGGCCCGGATCACCCGGCCTCCGAAGACCTGGGCCATGGCCTGGTGCCCCAGGCAGACCCCCAGGACCGGGGTGTCTGGCGCAAAGTCCCGGATGAGGTCCATGGAGATTCCCGCGTCCTCGGGCCTTCCCGGTCCCGGGGAGATGACCACGGCATCGGGCTTCATCTCCCGCGCCTCGGCCACGGAGATTTCGTCGTTCCGGCGGACCTCCACCTCCTCGCCCAGCATACGCAGGTACTGGACCAGATTGTAGGTGAACGAGTCGTAGTTGTCGATCATGAGGATCATGGTCATTCCCCCTGTCCCTGGCGCACCAGGCGGATGGCCCGGCCGATGGCCCGGGCCTTGTTCACGCATTCCACCCGCTCGCTCTCCGGGTCCGAGTCCGCCACCAGCCCGGCCCCGGCCTGGACGGTGAGGTTGCCGTTCTCGATCATGGCCGTGCGGATGGTGATGGCCAGATCCAGGTTCCCGGTGAACGAGACATAGCCCACCGCCCCGCCGTAGGGGCCCCGGGGAGTGTCCTCCATTTCCGAGATGATCTCCATGGCCCGGACCTTGGGCGCTCCGGAAAGCGTCCCGGCCGGAAAGGTGGCGGCGAGAAGGTCCCAGCCGTCCTTGCCCCGGGCCAGGTCGCAGGTGATGTTGGACACCAGATGCATGACGTGGGAGTAGCGTTCCACCACCAGGAGGTCCGTCACCTGGACCGTGCCTGTTTCCGCCACCCGGCCCAGGTCGTTTCTGCCCAGGTCCACCAGCATGAGGTGCTCGGCCCGCTCCTTGGGGTCTTTCAACAGCTCGTCGGCAAACTTCCGGTCTTTTTTCTGGTCCGCGCCCCGGGGCCGGGTGCCCGCGATGGGCCGCAGCGTGGCCGTGCCGCCCTCCAGGCGCACCATGGTCTCCGGGGACGACCCCACCAGGGCTATTTCGTCCATCTGGAAAAAAAACATGTACGGGCTGGGGTTCACGTACCGCTGGGCCCGGTACAGGCTGGTGGCGGGCACGGCCGGGGAGAGGCAAAAAGGCTGGGACACCACGGCCTGGATGATATCCCCGGCCGCGATGTGCTCCTTGACCTTCCGGACCCTCTGGCGGAAAATTTCCGGCTCCACCAGGGGCGTGAGTTCCGTGCCCCCCTCTCCGGCCGGCTCCGGGGCAGGAAGCGGTGCGTCCAGGGAGTCCCGCATCTCGTCCAGCCGCGCCACGGCCTCATCCCAGGCCGCGCCGGGGTCCGCGCCCTCTTCCAGGAAGGCGTGGGACACCAGGGTCAGGGTGTGGCGCACGTTGTCGAACACATACAGGTCGCCCGTGACCAGGAAATGGGCCAGGGGCTTTTCAGGGGGCAGGCGGTTTTCAATGCGCTCGAAGAACGAGACCATCTCGTAGGTGAAATAGCCCACCAATCCGCCCCAGAACCGGGGCAGCCGGGGCTGGGCCACGGGCTTGAAGCGGGCCATGAACTCCCGGAGCGCGGCGTTGGGGTCGCCGTGATGCTCGATGGAAAGCTCCCCCCCGGCCCCGGAAATCAACAGGGCCTCCGGGAAAACCCGCACGTCGTAACGCGCCCGGGTGCCAAGGAAGCTGTACCGGCCCCAGCGCTCCCCGCCCTCCACGCTCTCCAGAAGGAAGATGGGCGAGCCCTTGCGGTACTTTTTCAGGAGCAGGGACACCGGGGTCTCCGTGTCGGCCAGAACCTCCAGGCACACGGGGATCACGTTGCCCTTTTTGGCCAGGTCGCAGAACTCGTCCCGGCCCGGGTAGCAGGAAAGTTTCATGATGGATCTCCTGTCCTCTGTTTATCGATGAAGCCGCAACAAGCCGTCATCCCGGCGGAGGCCGGAATCCAGGGGCGTGACAACCCTTTGAAAAGACTGGACCCCGGCCTTCGCCGGGGTGACGGTCTTTGGCGGATTGCCGACTGGTTGCGGGCTTGTCATTTATTTTGCCCGGGCCATGAGGAGTTCATGGATGGCCCGGATGTCCCCGGCCAACTCAACGAACTGGTCCGGGTACAGGGACTGGCCGCCGTCGGACAGGGCTTTTTCCGGGTGGTCGTGGACCTCCACCATGAGCCCGTGGACCCCCACGGCCGCCGAGGCCCGGGCAAGGGGCAGGACCTGGTCCCGGACGCCGGCCGCGTGGCTGGGGTCTGCGATGACCGGCAGATGGCTTTCCTTGAGGACCACGGGCACGGCGGAAAGGTCCAGGGTGTTTCTGCTGTGCATGGCAAAGGTCCTCAGGCCCCGCTCGCAGAGCACCACGTTGGAATTGCCGCCCTCCAGGATGTATTCCGCAGCCATGAGCCATTCCTCGATGGTGGAGGACATGCCCCGCTTCAGGAGCACGGGCTTTTTGCTCTGGCCAGCCCGGCGCAGGAGGGAAAAATTCTGCATGTTCCGGGCGCCGATCTGGATCATGTCCGCGTAATGCTCCACGAGATCGAACACCGCCGTGTCCAGGGCCTCGGTGACCACGGGCAGGCCGGTTTCCTCCCGGACTTTGGCAAGAATCTTCAGGCCCTCCTCCCCCAGGCCCTGGAACGAATAGGGCGAGGTCCGGGGCTTGAACGCGCCGCCCCGGAAGATCTGGGCTCCGGCGGCCTTCACGGCCCGGGCGATGGCCAGGCACTGTTCCAGGGACTCCACGGCGCAGGGCCCGGCCATGAAGGTGAAGTGGCCGTTGCCCACCAGGACGTCCCCCACCCGGACCACGGTGTCATGGGGGTGGACCTCCCGGGAGACCAGCTTGTAGGGCCGGGTCACGGGAATGGCCTGGGCCACTCCGGGCATCCCGGCGAACAGGGCCGGGTCCACGGGACCGGCGTTGCGCAGGACGCCTATGGCCATCCGCTCCCCTCCGGGAATGGGCCGGGAGGTGTACCCTGCCTCGATGACGGCTTTCTCCACGGCGTCGATCTCTTCCTGCGTGGCGTTTTTCCTCATGACCAGGAGCATGTGCTTCACCTTCCGAAAAGAGGGTCACAAAACAAAAAAGGGCCCCGGGAGATTTCTCCCGCAGCCCCAAAAAACGAGAACCGCGGGCCGGGCGGCCCGCGGTTCCGATATCAGCCCCTGGCGGCGGCTAGGATCGTGGGCGCACCCGCTCCATCTCCCGCCACCACCAGTTGTTTGCCGAAAAATGCATGGATTTGTCCCCTTGAGTTTTCATCATGCTTCCCAATACGGCCCCCCAGGCCCCTTGTCAAGAATTTTTTCAGGTTCCCATGGCGGCCCGGGCTGGCCGAGTCATCCGAGGAAAGCCGCCGCGTATTTGAGAGCCGTGAAGAGGATGATGCCCGCCAGCATCCACTTGATGGCCCGCGCCGGCACGAACTTCTGGGCCCTGGCCCCCAGGTACATCCCCACCATGCCCCCCAGCCCGAAGAGAAGCCCCAGGAGCCAGTCCGGGGCCACGGACACCCCTGGATAGAACGGGGCGATGGCTTGGTAGAAGATGACGCCCGCCACGGAGGTGACAAAGGTGCCCATGAGGGCCGCGCCCGCCACCGTGTAAACGGGCAACCCGAAAACAGAGACAAAGAACGGGGCGATGATGGCTCCGCCTCCGATCCCGTAGATGCCCCCCACGATCCCCACCACAAAGCTCAGGCTCATGATTCCCCAGAGGGGCACGGAGTGGTTTTCCCCGTAGAACTCGTAGCCGATGCGCCTTGCGGAAAACTCGGTGACCCGGACTGCGGGGAGGGGTTCACCCCCTGCCCCGGCCCTTTCCCGGTGACTGCGGACAAGCTCCTGGAAACGTCTTTCCGCACTGGCCTTGTCCGGGCCGGCCTTCTTCCCCGTGAGGTCCCGGACCATGCGCACGCCGATGTAACCAAGAACCAGAGCGGCGAAGACCTTGAAATTTTTCGCGTCCGGGAGCCAGGCCACCCGGACCAGCGCCCCGATGAAGACGCCCGGGAGCGTTCCCAGGATCACGGCCCAGGTGAGGGGCCAAACCATGCGGCCCTCGCGGATATAGCGTAAAACGCCGCTGGGAATGGCCACGATGTTGAAAACCTGGTTCGTGGAGCTCACCGAGGGATTGGTGTATCCCAGAAAGGACATCTGGAAAGGCAGGAGCAAAAAAGCCCCAGAAACCCCGCCCATGGAGGTGAAGAAGGAAATGACCAGGGCCACCAGGGGCGGGATCCAGGGCTGTACATGAATCCCGGCTGTTTCAAAGAACACTTTGGACCCCTTTCCACGAACGCATTCCAACGGGGCTCGAACAGGAATCAGAGCCGCCAATCAGCTCTTTGACCCGAATACACAAAAAGAACCTGCCGCGTCAAGCCGAACAGGCGCCCTGGCTTGCCGTCACAAAGCTTCCCGGTCCAGGCGGTCCGCCAGGAGGGAGGCGGCCCGGAGGGACAGGGCCGCGATGGTGACCTGGGGATTCACCCCCAGGGGTCCGGGCACGGCCGCGCCGTCCATGACGTACAATCCCTTTTTCCCCCAGACTTGGTGGTCCGGCCCGCACACCCCCGCCTCGGGGGTGGGGGCCACCTGGGCCGTGCCCAGGGGGTGCCAGGCGGAGAGGAAAAAGTCGCGTTTGTGGAACTTGCGTTTCATGAACCGGGAAAGTTCATCCAGGCTCCGCACGGGAGGCAGCCCGGGCGAGCCCAGGGAAAACACCTCGGACGCCCCTTCCGTGAGGAACAGGCGCATCATCAGCTCCATGGCCTGGAGGAACCCGGCGAAATCGTCATCGTGGAGCCGGTAGGTCACCAGGGGGAAATTCCCCGGGGTTTTGGTCCACACCCTGCCCCGGCCCCGGTCCCGGGCCATAAACCCGAAAAAGGCCGTGTGGGACCAGTTCTCCATGAGGTGCACAAAGCGCTTGCCCGACCGGCGGATGGACATGCCATAGGGCACGAACGGCAGAGTGCCCCCTTCCAGCCTGATGCCCCGGTCCGCGAGATCCCCGATGCCGATACCCTGGGGGATGGACGCCTGGTTCTTCATGTCCGTGTCCGGAAAAATCCCCCCCACACCCGTGGCCGGATGGAAGGTGAGATTTTTGCCCAGCTGGGGGTGCGTGACGTTGTTTCGGGCCAGGAACACGGGGGTGAGCAAGGCGCCCATGGACACCACCACATTTTTCGCCCGGATGGTGAGCGTCCGTGGCCGACCCGAGGCGTCCCGGCCCCGGGAGACCACCCCGGCCACGGCCCCGTTTTCCCACAACAGGCGGCGGGCTGCGAAGCCCGTGAACAAAAAGGCCCCCCGCTCCAGGGCCCGGGGCACCATGGACACGTCCGTGGACTGCTTGGCCCCGGTGGGGCAGCCGAACTGGCACAGGGCCTGGCCGTCGCAGGACTCGGCGTTCCGGGACAGGGCGTGGACGTCCTTCAATCCCAACTTCTCCGCCCCGGCCCGGATGATTTCCCCCACAGGCCCGATGGTCTCGTCCGTGGCCGGGGAAATCTTGAACAAACGGGCCACCTCCTCCAAATGGGGGGCCAGTTCCTCTTCGGACAGCATGGGGAGCCCCAAAGACTTCCAGTACTCGTACACCCAGGGCGTGGGGGGAAAACAGGTGCCTGAATTTATGGTGGTGGTTCCCCCCACGGACTTGCCAAGAGGCAAAAACACGGGCCAGGGGGAAAAGGCGAAGGTGGCCCCCTTGTTCCGGTACAGCCGGTCCGTCATCTGGACGATGTGGCCGGAAAAATCCTTGCGGGAAAAATAGCGCCCCTCCTCGAT
>JAHJUF010000316.1 GCA_018829095.1 Pseudomonadota bacterium
ACCCGGCAATGGAACCGCGTCTTTTCCTCCAGGCTGTCCAGAGCGGCGGCCAGGCCCGGGGGAAAGCAGGCCGAAAGCCCCAGGTGCCGGACCAGGGACTTTACCGCCTCGGGGGGCGCGTCCAGAACCCTCTCCCCGCCTCCGGGAAGGGCGATGCGCACGGAAAGGGGCAGGCCGGACAGGTGCCGGGCCAGGGATTCTTCATCCTCCTCGCCGAGTTTGGCCCTGGCCAGGATCGGCTCCAGGCGTTCCTGGAACCCGGAGTCCGGCTGGAGGAGGAACCCCCAGGCAGGCTCCAGCCCCGGATGGTCCGGCGTTGCCAGGGCCCGGGCAGCCTCCTCCGGCCCGGCAGCCTCCAGGAGCACGGCCAGGGTCTCCCAGTCCCGGTCCACCGGGGCCAGCCCCTGGCCCGCCAGGCGCTCCACGGCTTGGGCCACCTCTTGCCAGGCCGCCTTTCTTCTGTCTGGCTTCATTCCATCCCCCTGCCCCCAGGCTACCAGAACCCCGTCCGGCCCGCAAACCCCGGGGAATGAAGCCCGGTTCATTGTGGGCGCGTCCGGCTTTGCCCGGCCGGGTCCCTGTTCCGTCTACGGCGGCTCCCGGATGGTTATCCATAACACTCTGAATTGAAAGCTCAATTCCGGTACGCACGCCGGTCTGAAATCAGGGGCCATTCCCCCTTGACAGTGGCTTGACCCCCCTGTTAAATGAATCTTTCCTCAGCGCCCCCCGCGCCGGGGGGTGCCGAGCGGCATCCGGCGCGGGCCGGCTTCAATGGCACCGCGAGGGCTCTTCCCGCCGTGTATCCAAATAGAGGTGGCAACGAAAAGGAGGTTTGAATGGTCAGAAGGATCAAGAAAGCAGCCGTCTTAGGCTCCGGCGTCATGGGCGGGGGCATCGCCGCCCTGCTGGCAAGTGCGGGAGTCGAGGTTCTGCTCCTGGACATCGTGCCCTTTGATCTCACCGATGAGCAGAAAAAGGACCCCGCCCAGCGCAACCGCATCGTCAAGGCCGGTTACGATGCGGCGGTGAAGTCCCGTCCCGCCCTGTTCATGGATGCGAAAAAGGATTCCACCCGGGTTTCCATCGGCAACTTTGATGACGATTGGAACAAGCTTTCCGACTGCGACTGGATCGTGGAAGTCGTGGTGGAAAACTTGAAAATCAAGAAGGACGTGCTCTCCAAGGTGGAGAAGGTGCGCAAGCCCACCGCCATCGTCTCCACCAACACTTCGGGCATCCCCCTGGAGGCCATGAGCGAGCACCTGCCCTCCGAGTTCCGCAAGAACTTCATGGGCACCCACTTCTTCAACCCGGTGCGTTACATGAAGCTCCTGGAACTCATCCCGGGCAAGGAGACCTCCCAGGAAATCCTGGATTTCATGGCCGATTTCGGGGAGCGCATCCTGGGCAAGGGCATCGTCTGGGCCAAGGATACCCCCAATTTCATCGGCAACCGCATCGGCGTCCAGGGCATGGTCCAAGCCATGCGGTTCATGGTGGAGGCTGGCCTTTCCATCCCCGAGGTGGATGCCACCTTCGGCCCCCTCATGGGCCGTCCCAAGACCGCCATGTTCAAGACGGCGGACCTGGTGGGCCTGGACACCCTGGGCCACGTGGCCAAGAACACCTACGATCTGGTCCCTGATGACGAGGCCCGGGACTCCTTTGTGATCCCGGATTTCGTCGCCAGGATGATCGAGAAGAAACAGTTTGGCAACAAGACCCAGGGCGGCTTCTACAAAAAGGAAATGACCCCCGAGTGGAAGTGGCTCCGCAAGGTCATCAACCCGACCACGGGCGAGTACGTGGATCTTGAGCGGGCCTCCGGCGGATGCCTGGACGCCGCCAAGGCCGCCAAGAGCCTGCCCGAGAAGATGGCCGCCATCGTCTTCGGCGACGACAAGATCGCCAAGTTCGCCTGGAAGGTGGTCAGCAACGGCCTGGTCTACGCCGCCAACCGCATCCCCGAGATTTCCGACACCATCGTGGAAATCGACAACGCCATGAAGTGGGGCTACAACTTCTCCATGGGACCCTTCGAGTCCTGGGACGCCATCGGCGTGGAGAAGGCCATTGCCAAGATGGAGGCTGACGGCCTCACGGTGCCGGAAAACGTCAAGAAGATGATCGCGGCCGGCAACAAGACCTTCTACAAGACCGAGGGCGGCAAGGATTACTACTACGACCTGGTAAACGGCGGCTACAAGGCCATCGAGACCTCGGCGACCATCATCAGCCTGAAGAACCTGAAGGGCGTGGGCAAGGCGGTCATGGAAAACGCCTCCTGCTCCCTGGTGGACATCGGCGACGGCGTGTTCTGCGTGGAGTTCCACACCAAGATGAACGCCATCAACGGCGAGCTGGTGGACTCCATGGCCGAAGGCCTGGAATACGTGGAGAAGAACGGTGTGGGCGTGGTCATCGGCAACCAGGCTCCGGGCTTCCCCGGCGCGTTTTCCGCCGGCGGTGACCTCGGCTTCATGAGCGGGCTGGCCAAGGCCGGCAAATACAGCGAGATCGATGCCTTCCTGGCCAAGGCCCAGGCCGGCATCATGAACGCCCGCTACTCCCCCTTCCCGGTGGTGGCGGCTCCCTTTGGCATGACCCTGGGCGGCGGCTGCGAAGTCTGCCTGGGCGCGGACCGCATCGTGGCCCATGCGGAGCTTTACATGGGCCTCGTGGAAATCGGCGTGGGCCTGCTGCCTGCGGGCGGCGGCTGCACCAACCTGTGGAAGCGCTTCGTGGAGTCCACCTCAGACGCGGTGACGGTCACGAACCTGGCGGATTTCTTCCTGCCCGTTTTCATGGCCATCGCCATGGCCAAGTACTCCAACAGCGCGGCCGAAGCCTTCAACAACGGCTTCCTCCTCCCCACGGACCGCATCGTCATGAACCGGGATTACCTGGTGGGCGAGGCCAAGAAAGAGGTCCTGCGCATGGTGGATGCGGGATACGCGCCTCCGCTCAAGAAGAAGATCATGGTCCTTGGCCAGGGCGCCCAGGGCATGGCCGAGGCTGAACTCTTCAACATGCAGAGCGGCGGTTATGTTTCCGAGTATGACGCCTTCCTGGCCAAGCGGATCGCGTTTGTCATCGGCGGCGGCGACGCCCGCGAAGGCTCCATGATCAGCGAGGAGGCCATGCTGAAACTGGAGCGTGAGGCTTTCGTGGACTTCTTCCGCGAGGAGAAGACCATGGCCCGGGTGGAGCATATGCTCACCACCGGCAAGCCCCTGCGCAA
>JAHJUF010000317.1 GCA_018829095.1 Pseudomonadota bacterium
CTCCGGCCACGAACTGGCTGGAGGCTACCACCACCCGGGAAAGGTCGAGTTTTTTGGCCACCGCCGTTTCGTACAGCAGGGCCGTGCCCACGGCGTTCACGTGGAAAAAGGTGGAAAAATCCGGCAGGTAATCCTGATAGGCGGCGAGATGAAAAACCGCATCCATTCCATTCAGGCACTTGCTCCAGGCATCCGGGTCCCGCACGTCCCCGAGGACGAACTCCGCCTCCCTGGGAACCCAGGGGGGTTTTCCCGCCAAGTGGACGGGCTTCTGGAGGTTGTCCAGGATGCGGACTTCGTGGCCCTTTTCCAGGAGGGCGTCCACGGTGTGGGAGCCTATGAATCCGGCGCCGCCTGTGACCAGCACGCGCATAATTTTCACCCGGTGGGGCCCCGGGAACTGGCCCCGGACCGTTTCTCACTTGGTGGGATATTCCCGGTTATCGAAAATGACCTTGCTGCCGCTTCGTTCGAGCATGAAGGGCAGTTCCCGGTAGCCTTCCATGGCGGTGAACACGGTTGCCTGGCTGTCCCGGGGCACCAGGAGCACCAGGAAGCCGCCGCCGCCAGCCCCGGCGATCTTGGCCCCGATGGCTCCTGCCTTCCGAGCCCGGTCCACCATGGCGTTGATCCCGGGGTTGGAGATGCCCGAGGCCATCTGCTTCTTCAGGTTCCAGTTCTCCTCCAAAAGCGCTCCGCACGCCGGGAGGTCCTCCTGGCAGATGGCGGTGACAAACTCCGGGACCAGGGCCACCATCCGGGTCATGGCCGTGAACCGGTCCAGCTTTTCCGTGTTGGTCACCTGTTCCGCCAAAATGGTGTCCGCGTTCCGGGTCATGCCCGTGAAATACAGGAGCAGGCTGGAGGAAAACTTGCGGAGAATCCCATCGGAAAGGGCCACAGGCCGGCGTTCCACCGAATCATCGGGGTGAAAAAGGAACTCGTTCACCCCTCCGTAGGCGGCCGCGTACTGATCCTGGCGGCCGATGGGCTTGCCCAAGATGTTGATCTCGATTTCGCAGGCCTCCCGGGCCAGGCGCTCGGCGGTCACCAACTCGTTGTTGTAGGCGTAGAGCGCGTGGAGCAGGGCCACGGTGATGGAGCTGGAGCTCCCCAGGCCCGAGCCCTCGGAGGGGATATCCGCCAGGGTGGTGATCTCCACGCCGGCTGAAACCCCTGTGATGCGCATGGCCTCCCGCACCAGGTCGTGGCGGACCTCGTCCACCCGGTTCACGCATTCCTTGCGGGAGTAATTGATGTAGATCTTCTCGTCGAAACGACCCTTGACGATGACGTACACGAACTTGTCGATGGCCGAGCTGACCACCCGTCCGGGGCTCTTCCGGTAGAAGGCGCCGATATCCGAGCCGCCTCCCACGAAGCTGATGCGCAAAGGTGTGCGAACGATGATCATGACGCTCGTTATCGATAGGGGGCAGAAAAAAAGCCCGCGGGACGCGGGCTACATGGATTCCTCGCAGCTTGCGGGAACCGGAAACCCGTCGCGCCGGCAGATGGCGTCCCGGGTGGCTTCCACCAGATCCGAGGCCACCATTTCCTGAACCATTATGTCAAACGGCACCCGGGGTGTCCAGCCGAGCTTCTCCCGGGCCTTGGAAGGGTCGCCCAGGAGGGATTCCACCTCGGTGGGACGAAAATAGGCCGGGTCCACGCAAACTACGGCATCACCGGGCCGGATGGCGCCCAGCCCGCTGTGCCCCGCGAAACCCAGGAGAAGTTCCGTGGGTTCAAAGGTCTCCACAACGCCCTGTTCCCCGGCACCCTCCCCCTTCCAGGCCAGGCGGACGCCCACCTCGGCAAAGGCCTTTTCGCAGAATTCGCGCACGGAATGCTGTTCGCCGGTGGCGATGACAAAATCCTCGGGCTCATCCTGCTGGAGCATGAGCCACTGGGCCCGGACAAAATCCCGGGCATGTCCCCAGTCCCGCTGGGCGGAGAGGTTGCCCAGGAACAGACGTTCCTGGAGCCCCAGGGTGATGCGAGCCGCAGCCCGGGTGATCTTCCGGGTGACGAAGGTTTCCCCTCGAACGGGCGACTCATGGTTGAACAGGATGCCGTTGCAGGCGAACATCCCATAGGCTTCCCGGTAGTTGACCGTGATCCAATAGGCGTAGAGCTTGGCACAGCCATAGGGTGAGCGGGGGTAAAAAGGCGTCTTCTCCGTCTGGGGAACCTCGGCCACCGTGCCGAACAGTTCAGAGGTAGAGGCCTGGTAGAACCGGGTGGTCTTTTCCATGCCCAGGACCCGTATGGCCTCCAGAAGCCTCAGGGTGCCCAGGGCATCGGCATCGGCCGTGTATTCCGGGCACTCAAAGGACACCTTCACATGACTCTGGGCCCCCAGGTTGTAGATCTCCGTGGGCTGCACCTCCTGGACCACCCGGATGAGGCTGGTGGCGTCCGAAAGGTCACCATGGTGGAGAAAGAACTTTCGCCCTAGCTCGTGGGGGTCCTGGTACAGGTGATCCACCCGCTGGGTGTTGAACAGGGAGGCCCGGCGCTTGATGCCATGCACCGAGTAACCCTTTTTCAGAAGGAGCTCGGCCAGGTACGCCCCGTCCTGCCCCGTGATGCCGGTGATGAGTGCCGTCTTTTCGCTCATGACGCCTCTCGTTGCGCTTCCACCTGATCCCGGTACCATGCGCTGGTTCGGGAAACGCCCTCGTCCAGGCTGATGGAGGGTTCCCATCC
>JAHJUF010000318.1 GCA_018829095.1 Pseudomonadota bacterium
AGTGGATATGGTAGGTTTTCTTGAACAAGGTTCCCTACCCCTCCCCGATCCATTCCAAAAGGTCCGCCGCCAGTTCGGCGGCTGCGCCCGGGCGGCCCAGGGCCCGGGACTTTTCTTCCATTTCAACGATTTTCCCCGGGTCGCCCTTCAACTCCTCGATCATCCCCGCCAGGACCGGGCCCGCGAGGTCGCGCTCCAGAATGACCCGGGCCGCCCCGGCCTCCTCCAGGAAACGGGCGTTCTTTTCCTGGTGGTTCTCCGCCGCCTGGGGAAAAGGCACCAGGATGGCCGCCTTTCCCAGGGCCGTGATCTCGGCCATGGTGGTGGCTCCGGACCGGCAGACCAGGAGGTCCGCCTGGGCGTAAACCCGGCCCATGTCCTGGAAAAAGGGAGCCACTTCCGCGCCGCCGGGGTGGTCTTTCATGGCCGTGGCAGCCGCCGCGTGGTCCGCCTCGCCGGTCTGATGGATGAACCGCACCTCCGCCGGGCCAGCCAGTTCGGCCAGGCACTCGCCCACGGCCCGGTTGATGCCCGCCGCGCCCTGGCTGCCTCCCAGGACGGCCACGGTGAAGGGAACTCCGGGCTTTTCCCCCTGGCCCCGGGCCTGCTCCAGGAGGGAAGGCCTCACGGGGTTGCCTGTCAGGCGCGTCTCACGTCCCGGGAAATACCGGACACTCTGGGGCCAGGACACGTAGATGCGTCCCGCCACCCGGGCCCCCAGGCGGCTGGCCGCGCCGGGGTGGACATTCTGCTCCTGGATGGCGGTGGAGATGTTCAGAAGCCCTCCGGCCAGGACCCAGGGTGCCGAGGAATATCCTCCCACCCCCAGGACGAGGTGGGGCCGGAACCGGGTCGTGGCCGCCAGGGCCCGGGCCATGGCCACGGAAAACTTGGCCCCGGCCTTGGCCTTGTTCCCCAGGGAACGGTTGGAAAAACCTTCCACATCCAGGCCCGTGTGCTCAAAACCCGCCGCCGCCGTGACCCGGGCCTCAAAGGGCTTGCGGGTACCGGCGAACAGGATTCGGCTTTCCGGGGCCCGGTCCCGGATGGCCTCGGCTACGGCGATGCCCGGGAACAGATGTCCCCCCGTGCCGCCGCCGGCCACCAGGACGCGAAGGTTTTCCGGGACCCTGGTCATGCCGTGGCGCCCCCTTCCGCGGTGGCCTGCCTGGCCTGGAGTGCGGCTTTCTCTTCCTTGCGCACCTCAGCTGCCGAGGGCGGCACGCCGTGGACCCGGGCGATGCTGCAGAGCACGCCCACGTAGATGAGGTTGAAAACCAGGGAACTGCCGCCGTAGGAGATGAACGGCAGGGTCAGGCCCTTGGTGGGCAGAAGCCCCATGGTCACCCCCATGTTCACCACCGCCGAAAGGCCGATGGCCCCCACCATGCCGAAAGCCAGAAAAGAGGCAAAGGGGTCGTCCACGACCCGGGCCAGCCGCAGCCCACGCCAGATGATGACCCCGAAGAGGCCGATGACGACACACACACCCCAAAGACCGACCTCCTCCCCCAGGACCGCGAAGATGAAGTCTGTGTGCGGGGCTGGCAAGTAGTGAAGTTTTTGGATGCCGTCCCCGAAGCCCGCCCCCCAGACGCCCCCGGATCCGAAGGCCATGAGGGAGTGGTTGATATGGTAACCCGCTCCCAGGGGGTCCCGTTCCGGATGGATGTAGGTGAGGAGCCTGGCCAGGCGGTAAGGCGCGAAAATCACCGCCGCCACCGCCAGGGGGGCAGCCGTGGCCGCCAGCATGGCCAGATGGGCGATGCGGGCGCCCCCCACAAAGAGCATGATCCCCACAGTGGCGCACAGGAGCACCGAGGACCCGAAATCCGGCTGGACCATGAAAATGCCCACCATGGCCCCCGTGAGGATGAGCGGCCAGAGGATCCCCGGCCACCAGCGGTCCATGGACTCGGGGTTCCGGGACATGAAGAAGGACAGGTACACGATGAAGGCGAACCGGGCGTATTCCGAGGGCTGGAAGTTCAGCAGCCCCAGGTCGATCCACCGGGTGGCTCCACCCACCTTGACCCCCAGGGGCGAAAACACCGAAAGCAGCAGCACGTAGGCCAGGATGAGGATGGGCACGGCCAGGGCCGCCAGCCAGCGGTAGTTCACCTGGCGCAGGACCAGGAGGAAAAAGGTCCCGGCCAGGGCGAAGATCACCTGACGCCACGCAAAGAAGGAGGGCGTGCCGTGGAGATTGTCCGACACGGCGCTCCCGGCGCTGTAGACCATGATGATGCCGATGCCCAGGAGGAAGAACACGGAAAAAAGGAGCCAGCGGTCCACGGCCGCCCCATCTCTCTTCTGAGTTTTTTTCCTCATCTCCCGCTCCTCACTCAAGGGCCATGACGGCCCGGGCGAAATCGTCGCCGCGTTCGGCGTAATTGTTGTAACGGTCGAAACTGGCGCAGCCTGGAGACAGGAGCACCACGCTCCCGGGCCGGGCGCCTTCGTGGGCCATGGCCACGGCCCGGGCCATGTCCTCGGCCTCCTCCACCTGCACCCGGTGGGCCAGGGCCTTGGCGATGACCGGGGCGGCCTCGCCGGTGACCAGAAGCCTCTCCACCCGCTCTCCCACCGCGTCGGCCAGGAGGAGGAAGTTGCCGCCCTTGTCCCGGCCCCCCATGATGAGGGTCACGGGCTCGTGAAAGCTCTCCAGAGCCTGGAGCACCGCGTCCACGTTGGTGGCCTTGGAGTCGTCGTAATACCGCACACCGCCCTTTTCCCGGACGAACCGGACCCGGTGGGGCAGGCCGTCGAATCCCGCCACGGCCCGGGCGATGGCTTCGGGGTCCGCCCCGGCCCGGGTGGCGGCCAGGGCCGCGGCGGCCACGTTCTCCGCGTTGAACGGGCCGGGCAGGCGGCAGGCGGCCAGGGAAAGGTCAAAGGCCCCGGCCGGGGGGAGGTTCACCCGGATGGAACCTGGGGCGATGGAGGCTCCTGGCCCGGAGAGTTCACCCGCGCCGA
>JAHJUF010000319.1 GCA_018829095.1 Pseudomonadota bacterium
CCCGCCTGCAACGGCGTTATGACCGTACACCGCGACTACACTGGCGAGACCCCCTGCGGCATGAAGTTCACCACCCTGGCGGGCGTCATGGGCGGCGGTGCTTCTTCTCCGGGCTTTGTGGGCCACTCCAAGTTCAACGTCACCCAACGCAAGTTCATCAAGGGCGACGGCGGCCTGGGACGTATGGTGTGGATGCCCAAGAGTCTCAAGGAAGAGCTGAAGAGCAGGATCGACAAGCGGGGCGAGGAAATGGGCTATCCCAACCTGTACGACATGATCGCGGATGAAACCGTGGGCACCACTGAAGCCGAGGTCATGGAGCACATGAAGAAGGTCGGACACCCGGCCCTGACCATGAATTCCATCATCGGCTGATAGCCAAAAAGCCCGGGCCCGGCTCCTTTCGGGGGCCGGGCCCGGGACCTTCCGCTTCGCCAAGCGGATTTTTTGGAGGAATGAAAAGGAGACGGAAATGGCGCTCACGGGTATTCAGATTTTCAAGCTGCTCCCCAAAACCAACTGCAAGGAGTGCGGTGTGCCTACCTGCCTGGCCTTTGCCATGAATTTGGCTTCGGGCAAGGCGGAACTGGACCAGTGCCCCTACGTGTCCGACGAGGCGCGGAGCCAGTTGGCCGAGGCATCCGCACCCCCCATCCGCCCCGTCAAGCTCGGGGCCGGCGTGCGGGCCTTCACCATCGGCGGAGAGACCGTTCTGCACCGCCATGAGAAAACCTTTTACAGTCCCACGGGCCTGGCGGCCCTGGTGGCTTCCGACATCTCCGACGCGGACCTGGAGAAGAAGCTCGCCGGGTTCAACGCCTTCCAGTACGAGCGCGTGGGCTTCAATCTGCGTCCCCAGATGATCGCGGTCAAGGATGCCGGCAAGGGCAAGGAAGCCTTTGCCAAGGTGGCCAAGACCATCGCCGAGAAGTCCGAATTCGGCGTGATCCTCATGACCGAGGACGTGGACGTCATGGCCGCCGGCGCGGAAGCCGCGGGCCTCAAGCGGCCTCTGCTGTATGCGGCCACGGAAGCCAACGTGGACGCCATGGGCGCCCTGGCCAAGGAAAAGGGTCTTCCCCTGGCCGTCAAGGCGGCCTCGGTGGCCGGGCTCATCACCCTGACCGACAAACTCACGGGAATGGGACTGAAGGACTTGGTGCTGGACGCCGGCGCCCGGGAGATCAAGCAGTCCCTCCAGGACAACGTGACCATCCGCCGTGCCTCTCTCAAGCAGGGGAACCGGTCCCTGGGCTTCCCCATCATCACCTTCCCGTGCGAAATGGCGGACAACCTGGCCGTGGAAACCATGATCGCGGCCATGCACATCGCCAAGTACGGCTCCCTGGTGGTGCTGTCGGACTTCACGGGTGAAAGCGTCTTCCCGCTGCTGGTGGAGCGTCTGAACATCTACACCGATCCCCAGCGCCCCATGACCCAGACCGAGGGCATCTACCCCATCAACAACCCAGACGAGTCGAGCCCGGTCCTGGTCACCACGAATTTCGCCCTGACGTACTTCATCGTCTCCGGCGAGATCGAGGGGTCCAAGATGCCGGCGTGGCTCCTGGTGAAGGACTCCGAGGGCCTGTCGGTCATGACCGCCTGGGCCGCCGGGAAATTCGCGGGCGACGACGTGGGCATGTTCATCAAGAAGAGCGGCATCGCCGACAAGATCAACCACAAGGAAGTCATCATCCCCGGTTTCGCCGCAGCTATCGCGGGCGATATGGAGGAGGAGCTTCCCGGATGGACCGTCAAGGTCGGACCGCGCGAAGCCGCGCACATTCCGGCTTTTTTGAAGTCCCGGTAAGAATACGGCCGCCCCTCCCGGGGCGGCCGCAACTTTTTTTGCAAGGAGGACAGGATGCTACTCATCGGCGAAAGCTTGAACGTCATTTCCACGAAGATCGGCCGGGGTTTCAAGGAGCGCGACAAGGGCCCGCTCCAGGAAGAAGCCGTTTTCCAGAAGGAAGCGGGCATGGATTACATTGATCTCAACATCGGGCCCGCCAAGAAAGACGGCACGGATCTCATGCCCTGGGTCGTGGAAACGGTCCAGGAGGTGGTGGACCTGCCCCTGGTCCTGGACACCTCCAACATCGATGCCATCGCAGCGGCCCTGCCCCTTTGCAAGAAACCCCCCATCATCAACTCCATCATGGCCCGGCCCGAGCGCTACGAGCGCATGATCCCCCTGGCCGTGGAGCATAACGCGGACTTCATCGCCCTCATGTGGGGACCCGATGGTCTTCCCCGGGACGAGAACGAGCGTGCCGCCCTGTGCGTGGAGTTGCTCTACTTCGCCAACGAGGCGGGCATTCCCAACGAGCGCATCTGGGTGGACGGCATCGTGACGCCGGTGAACATCCAGCAGCCCCAGTTGCTCAGCCTCATGGAGTTTCAGAAGATGATCCAGGACATGGCCCCGGGCGCCAAGAGCACCTGCGGCCTGTCCAACATCTCCAACGGACCTCCGGGCCACCTGCGCCCCATCCTGAACCAGGCCTACATGATCATGCTGGAGCGCTGCGGCATGGTGTCCGTCATCGCCGATCCCCTGGACTCGCTCCTGGTGGAGATCGCCAAGGGCAAACGCCCGGACATCGTGGACGTGGTCCACAAGACCATGGACGGCAACGCCCCGGACATGGGCGGCCTTTCCAAGGAACTCCAGGATTTCGTCAAGACCGTGAAGGTCATCCTGGGCGAGAGCCTGTATTCCGATTCCTGGCTGGATGTCTAAAGCTTTTTCTCAAGCCTTCGCTAAACCCAGGGCCCTTTTCCGGAAACGGGGAAGGGCCTTTTCTTTTCAGGGGTGGAGCGGTTGTCAGGAGGGGGGTCCGATTTCAGCGGCGCTTTTTTTCTTCACTTGCCCAAAGGGGGAATCCGGCCTGAAAAGGGCAGGGTCTGCGCCGTTTGGCCGGGCCTGCGGCCTGAAGCGATGGGGTTCACCTGCATTCCCATCGGCCCGGTGTCAGGCCGGGGCCTCGATGTGGGGCTTGATGTCCAGGATGGGGGTGTGGTCCAGCAAGTCCAGGCCCCGGACCCGGATGACGTTTTCCGCAACGCCCAGGACCGTGAGCACGGAAAGGCCGATGGGGTTGGGCCGCACCGGCGAGCAGATGGAGAACACCCCCATGGGGCGGTCCTTGTGGGGCGGGGTCTGGCGAAGGTGGCCGGGGGTGAAGGGCTCGCTCCGGTCGAAATGGAACAGAACCACGATGCGGGACCCGGCCTCGATGTCGGCCATGGCCGGGAGGTATTCCGGGTCCAGAACCAGGTCCCCTTCCACATCGGAGACGCTCCAATGCCTGGGAACGCTTTCGGATGAATGACGGGCATAGCCAACGGGCTTCAGGATGATCTCCATCTTGTAGCTCTTCTTCCGGGATGTTGCCCTGGTTTCCAATCCACCCGCCTGAAAGCCTGATCCCCTAAAAGCCCTTTTCGTGCAACTCGGCCAGCATCTTTTTCGCGGCCCGCAGCTGGGAGGGGGCCAGGAAAGCGGCGGCGCGCTCCTTGTTTTCCTTGGCGTGGGGACTGCTCTTTTCCTCGGCCAGGGAGAACCAGGCCCAGGCCCAACGATTGTCCTGGGGAACGCCCCGGCCCCGGGCAAAGAGGAAACCCAGGAGATTCTGTCCGTCCCCGGAGCCCTGCTGCGCAGCCAGGGCCGCCCATTTGGCGGCTTCCTCATCGCTACGCTCCACCCCAATGCCGTCCAGGTACATGGATGCGATCTGGACCTGGGCCTCGGGCAGGAAAAGGTTCGCCGCCTTCCGGAACCATTCGGCTGCCTCAGCCACGTTCCTTTCGGTCCCCAGGCCGTTGTAGTGGAGGCGGCCCAGGTTGTACTGGGCCGGGGGATAGTTCTGGCGGGCGGCCTTGGTGTAAAGGTCCAGCGCCTCGGCCAGGTTCTGCCTCACGCTTTGGCCTTCCTCGTACATGGCCGCCAGACGCGACTGGGCCATGGGGTCCCCTTCGTCCGTTGCCTTGCGGTACCACATCATGGCCGTGGAGTAGCTTTTCACCACGCCGGATCCGTCGCGGTAGGCGTCCCCCATGTAGACCATGGCCTCGCCTTCGCCCCGGTGGGCTGCCTTTTGGTACCACTGGCGGGCCATCTCGTAGCTCTGGGGCAGGCCCAGGCCCAGTTCGTACATTTTGCCCATCTGGGTTTGGGCCGGGGCGTAACCATCGGCCTCGGCCTGGCGGAACAGGATGAGGGCCTTTTCAAAATCCTGCTTGACCCCCCGGCCGTAGGCATAAAGCTTCCCCAGGCCGGTCCGGGCCACGGGGTCACCCTTCAGGGAAGCCGCCCGGTACAGGGAATAGGCCTTCTCCCGGTCGACCTCCACCCCCAGGCCCCGCTCATAAAGCCCCCCCAGCCGAGCCATGGCCTCGGGGTATTGCCGGTCCGCCGCCTTCTGGTACCAGGCCAGGGCTGTGGAAAAATCCTGGTCCACGCCCCACCCCTTTTCATAAAGGAGCCCGAATTGGGTCTGGGCCCCATTGTGGCCGTCATCAGCCGCCTTTTGGAAATACTCCTGGGCCGTGTCCAGGTCCCGGGCCACCCCGGCCCCGGTCAGGTGCATCTTGCCCAGGTTGTACAAGGCCGTGCCCTCGCCGGCCTTGGCCGCCCGTTGGAGCCATCCCAGGGCCCGTTCCCGGTCCTGGGGCACGCCGTCGCCGTTGTAGTAGGCAAATCCCAGGTTGGTCATGGCCGGAGGATATTCGCTCTTGGCGGAAAGGGAGAGCCAGTGGAACGATTTGTCCGGATCCTTGGGCACTCCCAGGCCGTCCCGAAAGAGCTGGGACAGGTGGAACTGGGCCTGGGCCTGGCCCTGGTCCGCAGCCAGGGCAAAGAGCAGGGCCGCCTTGCCCACGTCCAGAGGGGCGCCTCCCTTGCCGGCGAGATACAGGCGGCCCAGCTTGTACTGGGCGTCGGGGTCCCCCTTTTCGGCCAGGGGGGCAAGATCCTTATAGGCATGGCCCAACTCGCCCTGTTCGAAGACGTTCCCGGCCCAGGACAAGGGGGAGGAGAGGACGATGGTCCAGGCCAGGGCAAGGAGGATCAGGGTTCTCATGGTTTTCGGCTCCGTTTTTCGTTGGGGAAAAGGCTGGCTATTCTTTGTAGTCTACCCCAAAATGGCCGGAGATTCCAACCGCCAATCCAAGACGGTTGCATGGCGGTGGCGTTGTGCGTACAATAACAGGACAATGATCGAACCAACTGAAAAAAGACGTTTTTCGACATCCGATGCTTTCCGGGCCAGGAGAATTGCGCCATGAAAAGCCACAGGAAGGAGCTCTGGTTCGAGATTCCCGCCCGCCGGGGATTTTTGAACATCACCCCCGAGGTGGATGAATGCCTGGCTGAAAGCGGAATCCAGGAGGGGCTTGTCCTGGTGAACGCCATGCACATCACCGCCTCCGTGTTCATCAACGACGATGAGTCCGGACTGCACCGCGATTATGAGGTCTGGCTGGAGAAACTTGCCCCCCATGAGCCTGTGAGCCAGTACCGGCACAACGTGGGGGAGGACAACGCGGATGCCCACATGAAGCGCCAGATCATGGGCCGGGAGGTGGTGGTGGCTGTCACGGCCGGCTGCCTGGACCTGGGGCCCTGGGAGCAGGTCTTCTACGGCGAGTTCGACGGACGGAGGAAAAAAAAGGTCCTGGTGAAGATCATCGGGGAGTGATTTCCTGGTCATGACCGGAAAAGGAAAGGACTGGAGCCATGTTGGAGTGCGTGAGTCTGGATGAGATGAAAAAGCGGGTGGGGAGCCCCCTGGGGCAAAGCGACTGGCTGACCATTGACCAGGACCGGATCAACCGGTTCGCCGACTGCACCGGGGATCACCAGTGGATCCACGTGGACGAGGAAAAGGCGGCCCAGGGCCCATTCGGCAAGACCATCGCCCACGGGTTCTTGATCCTCTCCCTGATCCCCCAGTTTTCCTTTGAACACGGCCTGGTGCCCGAGGGAGCCACCATGGCCATCAACTACGGCTTGAACAAGGTCCGGTTCGTGAATCCCGTGCCCGTGGGGTCCCGCATCCGGGACGTCATGACGCTCACCGGCGTGGAGGAAAAGGCCGGCCGGGTCCTGGTGGCCACCACCCACACCCTCGAGCTGGAAGGCTCGGACAAGCCCGCCTGCATCGCGGAAACCCTGGCCATGTTTTTCCTGTAGGCTCAAGACGCCCCCGGCCGGGCGGGCGAATGTTGACAAGGCCCCCGGCCCGGGGTAGAGCCTTGGGTAGCCGGACTTTTCCGAAAAAATTACCCCAAAAAGGAAGCGCCTGTCCCTTGTCTTTTCTCCACGACATCCTCCCTGGTGACCCTTCCCGGGAACTGCTGCTCATCTCCGGTCCCTGCGTCATCGAGGACGAGAAAACCACCCTCCTGGTGGCCTCGCGGCTGAAGGAAATGGCCGCTGCGGCGGGCATGACCCTGGTGTTCAAAGCCTCCTTTGACAAGGCCAACCGGACCTCCGTGACGAGCTTCCGGGGCCCGGGCATAAAAAGAGGCCTGGAAATTCTGGCTCGGGTCAAGGAATCCACGGGCCTCCCGGTGATCTCGGACATCCACTCCCCGGATCAGGCGAAGCAGGCGGCCGAGGTGCTGGACATCCTCCAGATTCCTGCCTTCCTGTGCCGCCAGACGGACCTCCTGGTGGCGGCCGGAAAGACGGGCCTGCCGGTGAACATCAAGAAGGGCCAGTTCATGGCCCCCTGGGACATGGTCCACGCCTCGGGCAAGGTGGCCTCCACGGGCAACAAGCAGATTCTCTTCACCGAGCGGGGCACCTTTTTCGGCTACAACAACCTGGTGGTGGACATGCGGTCGATCCCCATCCTCCAGGGCCTGGGATATCCCGTCATCTTCGACGCCACCCACAGCGTCCAGATGCCCGGCGGCGGGGGGGGCTGTTCCTCCGGGGACCGGAAAATGGCCCCCATGCTCGCCCGGGCCGCCGTGGCCGCCGGGGCCGACGGGCTGTTCTTCGAGGTGCATCCGGACCCGGATCGGGCCCTGTGCGACGGGCCCAACTCCCTGCACCTGGACGCCGTCCCCTCCGTGTTGTCGCTTCTTTCCCGCCTCCGCCGGGCTCTGGACCCGGCGGGAGCCGAACGGCACGAACCTTGACCACTCCCCTTTTTGTCGATCAGGTTTCGGGAAAGCTGTCCCAGGTCCGGGCTCTGCTCCTGGACGTGGATGGCGTGCTTACGGACGGGGCCATCACCTACGACGCCTCCGGCCAGGAGATCAAGACGTTCAATGTCCGGGACGGCCTGGGCCTCCGCATGATGAGTCTGGCGGAAATCCCCGTGGGGATCATCACCGGACGATCCAGCCCGGCCCTGAGCCACCGCCTGGAGAATCTGAAGATCCAATTCGTTGCCGACGGAATATGGGACAAGGCCGAGGCGGTTCGGAGCATGTGCGCACGGATGGGGGTTTTGCCAAAGGAAACCGCCTTTGTGGGGGACGATCTATTGGATCTCCGGGCTTTTTCCGCTGTGGGGGTGGCCCTGGCCGTGGCCGACGCCCACCCCATGCTCAAGGCCCGGGCCACGGCCATTACCCGCGCGCCCGGAGGCCGGGGCGCGGTGCGGGAAGTCTGCGAGGCCATACTTTCGGCCCGGGGCCTGTGGGAGACGGTGGTTGAAAAGCTGGGGAAATAGGGCGCTGTGGGCCGTGCTCCTTCTGGTGGCCGCGGCTGCGGCGGCCGGAGTGATTTTCGGCCTTGCGCGCCACGGAGACCGTGTCGAATACTCCGAGCCCGAGTTCCTGCCCAAGGGCCAGGATCTGGGGCTTTCCGAAGTGCGCCAGACCGCCATGAAGGCTGGCCGGCTCCAGTGGGAGCTTTTCGCCGGGACCGCCGGTTTTGTCCAGAAGGAGAACCAGGCCACCCTGGAGAGCGTGCGGGTGGATTTCCACGCGGAGGACGGCCGCATCATCCGGGTTCGGGCTGACCAAGGCGTGGTGGACACCCGGACCAACGACGTGGACCTCACGGGCCACGTGGAGGCAAAGGACGGGTCCTACACCCTGAAGACCGAAAGCCTTCGGTATGAGAGCGGCAGGGAAAGAATTTCCGGCAACGCCCGCACCCACCTGACGGGCAAGGGGCTCGCCGTGGCCGGAGACGCTTTTGAGTACGACCTTTCGGCTGGCAGGCTGAACGTTTTGGGAAACGTGGAGGGGATGATCGGGGATGAAGACCCCATTGTTGAGCCTTAGGATTCGGGCATGGGGGGCCGCCCTGGCCCTGGCCGCCATCTGCCTCGCGGCGCCATCGCCCGGGGTTCTGGCCCAGGAGACGCCGGAAACCGCGCCCCGGGAGGCGGCTGTTTCCCCGGCCCTGCGGTTCGATCTCGCGGGAGGCCCGGTTTCCGTTTTTTCCGACCGCCTGGTTCTGGACCACCGGGAAAACTGGGCCGAGTTCACAGGGAATGTCCGGGCCGTCCAGGCTGACACCGAGGTCCGGGCCGCACGCATGCGCATCCTGTACCACCCGGACGCCGCCAGGGAAGGGGAGGGGGACCTTCCCGCCCAGGCCCTGAAAAGGATCGAAGCCTGGGACGATGTGGTCATCTCGGGCAAGGATTTCTCCGGCCGGGCCGACCGGGCCATTTACGAGGCCGCCACCCGGGACCTTTTGCTCTTCGGGGCTCCGGCCGTGCTCCTCAGCGGGGAGAACTCCGTGGCCGGGGGCCGGATCACCCTGAACGCCG
>JAHJUF010000320.1 GCA_018829095.1 Pseudomonadota bacterium
CCGGTCTCCCACAGGCAGAAGCCGATGCTCATGGCTCCGGCGAAAAGGAGGATGATGTTCCAGGGAATCTCCTCCAGATCCTTGATGTCCAGGATGTTCAGGAGGAAAAAGGCGATGGTGGACAACAGGATGATGGCCGTCTTGTCCACGGGCTGGAGCGCCGGGATGAAGGCGCGCAGGCTCATGACCAGGATGGCCGAAAAGATGATGACCGACGCCACGATCTCCTTGCGCGTGATGGGTCCCATGGCTGCGGAAAGCCGCTTGGCCCTGTCCTTGAGGCCCGGGATGGTGGCTTTTTCGGGTTTCAGGAAGATCATGAAAAAGCCCCAGAGCAGAAAAACCATGAGCCAGCCGACGGGGAACATATACTTGGAAAGCTGGAAGAAGCTGATGCTCTGGCCCACGATGTCGTTGTAGAAACCGATGGCCACCGCGCCCCGGGCCGCGCCCAGAAGCGTCACGATGGAGCCCGCGCCAGCCACATAGGCCATGCCCATGAAAAGCGCCTTGCCGAACCGGGTGGGCTTGTCCCCCTCTCCGTACATGGCGTAGATGGTCAGGAGCAGGGGGTAGATGGTGGCTGCCACGGCCGTGTGGGCCATGATGTGGGTCAAGGCCGCGGTCACCACGAAGCAGCCCAGCATGATCATGGATGTCCGCTCCCCCACCACCATGAGCATCTTGTAGGCCAGCCGCCGGGTGAGGCCTGTTTTGGTGAACACCATGCCGATGACGATGGAGGCGAAGATGAACATGACCGAGGGGTCCATGAAATCCTTGAACGCCACCTTGGCCGGCCGGATGAGGAAAAGCGCCTGGAGCACGCCGATGGCCAGCGAGGTGACGCCGATGGGCACCACCTCGAAAACCCACCAGGTGCCCGCCAGGAGGAACACGGCCAGCGCGCCCTTGGCCTCCCGGGACAGGGGGAAGTGCTCACCCATGGGATCAATGGCGTCGGCCCAGGGCGGAGAATAGTAGACCACCGCGAAAAGGATCACGCCGATCATGATGAAGATGATTCTTTTGATGTCCACCTTGGGGACGTTCTTATCCGTGGAAACTGCGTTCATGGCCCCCACTCCTAATGGCGCGGAGAAAATCCGCACCTGATCCGCCGAAAGAAATCCCGATTTGGCGGGTGATGGTCTGGTCGATTCCGGCCCGGCAATTTGCCTGAACCGGGGTTCCGGATCTCTTTAACAGGGGGTTCTCCGCCGATCAAGTGTTTTCGTTCACAAGCGCGAAACCATCCAATCCCTTGCCATCAAAGGCTATCGCCCTGCCCTGCCTTGACGGCCGCAACCCCCTTAAGGTATGGAATTATCATGCATGCGCCATGAAAGCCTGTCGCAGGTCTTCCTGGTCCGCGCCCCCCACGGAGAGCCCATGGACGCCCCGGACGAACCCTTCCTCCTGCCTGTGGACGGCAGCCTGGATCTCCACACGTTTTCGCCCGCCGACTCTACCCGGGTCACGGATGATTACCTGGAAGAATGCGCCCGGGCCGGAATCCTCGAGGTGCGGGTCATCCACGGCAAGGGGATTGGCGCCATGAGGCGCACCATCCTGGCCTCCCTGGCGAAAAATCCCCGGGTGGCCGGGGTCCGCCAAGCCCCGCCGGGACTCGGGGGATGGGGCGCGGTGATCGTGACCCTGAAACCGGAATGAGGCGGGAAAAAGAAAAATACAGCAGGAATCGCCGATTATGCAGATTGAGTTGTCCGAAACCCTCCACCCCCAACCCGGCGGACCTTCCATGGACATCCTTTCCCCTGCCTGGGAAGCCATCCTGGCCGAGGCCGCGTCCGCCTCGGGCCTTTGCCTCACGCCCGAGCGCCTCGCAGCCTGCCGGAACCTGGCGGCGATGCTGGCCGAATGGAACCGGGTCCACAACCTCACAGCCGTCCGGGCCCCCCTGGATGTGGCCGTGCGCCACTTCGCGGACAGCCTTCACGCGGCCGGGGCTCTGCCCCTTAGAGGCCGGGTCATGGACCTGGGCTCGGGCGCGGGGTTCCCCGGGCTTTGCGTGAAAATCTTTTTGCCCCGCCTTTCCGTGACCCTGGTGGAGGCCAGGAGGAAGAAGGTGAGCTTCCACAAGGCCGCCATCGCTCATCTGGGCCTTGAAAACATCGCCAGCATCCATGCCCGGAGCGAGGACCTGGAAGGCTCCTTCGGATTTGCCGGGGCCTTCGACACGGTGGTCACCCGGGCCGTGACAGACCTCTCCCGGCTCTGGGACCTGGCTCAACCTTTCCTGTCCCACCAAGGAACGCTGGTGGCCATGAAGGGCCCGGGCGTGGCGGAGGAAATCGCGGAACTCAAGGGGAGGCTGGACATGGGGGGGGGCTGGGAGATCGAGGAACAGCCCTATGCACTTCCCGGCGGCCTGAAAAGGACCCTGGTGAAGCTGAGGAAAACGGGCGGGGCCCCCGAGAAAACCGGGGCCTGATAAAGCCCCCCTTTGAGAAAGGAGGGAAGACCTTGCTCCCATCCGTGTAATCTTCTTTTGCATCTGATGGAGATGCAAAAAGACCGAGATTCACTCCATCCGTCATTCCAGCAAAAACGGGAATCCAGTTATTTCAGGGCGTTAAAAAATCCTTGGATCCCGGTCTTCGAGGTTGTCTCACAATCACGGCACAGGGTTTGCGGGCACGGATCAAACCTTTTTTCGTGGTCATGACCTTTTTGGGGGCTAACGCGTAACAAACGGAAAACGCAAAGTTTTGGGAAGGGTTTCCCCACAACCTTCCTTCTCAAAAAGGATTGTGACGCAGCCTCCTTCGCCGGGATAACGACTTTTTGCATCCCCATCACATCAGCGTAATCCGCCGTTTCTTTTCCCTTTTGGAGCACCCACCGGGCCGACCTCACTCAAACAGGGCCAGGAACTCGGCGGCGGTTTCATCGCTTAAGCTGCCCTTTCTCCGGGCCACGTCCACGGTGTGGGCGCCCATGACCTGGTAGACGGAGAGGAGCGCCGGGGTTTTCTCCGAAATGGCCCGCAGGTGCTTGCGCACGGTCTCCACGTCCCCCCGGGCGATGGGGCCGGTGAGGGCCTCGGGGATGCCCCGGGTCTCGATGTTTTTCAACGTTCCCCGCACCAGGGGCATGAGGCCCGTCACCGACTCCGCAGCAGAAATCCCCGCCCCGGCGTTCAGGGCGAAGGCCATGTCCAGCAGGGCCACCAGGTAGTTGGAGGCCACCACGGCCGCCGCATGGTACAGGGCCTTGGCGTCGGGCCGCACCCCGGCCACCGTGGCCCCCAGCTCGGTGGCGATTCTGGTGGCCGCGTCCACGGCCTTGGGGTCGCCCTCCACGGTCACCAGGATGCCGGAAAAGGGGTTCCCCGCCTCGGCGGAACCGGCAAAGCTCTGCATGGGGTGCATGGAGCCCGCCAGGGCCCCGGCCTTCCGGGCCGCGTCCAGAAGCTCGGACGAGTGCACCCCCGAGGTGTGGAGCACCACCCCGCCGGGCGAAAACCCGCCCTCCTCGGCGATCTTCTCACAGGCCGGCTGGATGGTGTCATCCCCGGTGGTGATGAACACCACCTCCGCCTGGCGAGTGACCCCCGTGTTGACGTCCGTCACGTTGGCGCAGCCAGCGATAGCCCCGGCCTTTTGGGCTGACGCCAGGGTCCGGCTGGCCAGGCCCGCCAGGGGGTATCCCGCCTGGGCCAGGAGCCGGGCGAGCGCCGTGCCCAGGGTCCCGCACCCCACCACGGCCACGGATGGCTTGCCCATGGGTGTTCTCCTTTCCTCTTTTCGGCTACTTGCCGAAGCTGTGCTCCGGGCCGGGAAACTTCTCTTCCCGCACCTCGCCCACGTAGCCGGCAAGGGCCTCCCGGGCCGCCTTGGCCAGGTTGCCGTATTTCTTCACAAACTTGGGGACATGCCCCTCATTCAGGCCCAGCAGGTCGTGGAGCACCAGGATCTGGCCGTCACACTTCACCCCCGCGCCGATGCCGATGGTGGGGATGGTGAGTTCGGCGGTGATCTTTTCCGCGATGGGGGCGGGGATGCCCTCCAGGACCACGGAAAAGGCCCCGGCCTCCTGGACGCAGCGGGCGTCGGAAAGAAGGCGGTCCTCCTGACGTTGGACCTTGTAGCCGCCCATGGCGTGGATGGACTGGGGGGTGAGCCCGATGTGGGCCTGGACCGGGATGCCGGCCGCGGAGATGGCCCGGATGGTGTCGGCCACGGCCGCGCCCCCTTCCAGCTTCACGGCGGCGGCCCCGGCCTCCTTGAGGAACCGGGCCGCGTTGTCCACGGCCTGGGCCGGGGAAATCTGGTAGCTGCCAAAGGGCATGTCCCCCACCAGCATGGCCCGCTTCACGCCCCGGGAAACGATTTTCGTGTGGTAGATCATCTGGTCCATGGTCACGGGAAGCGTGCTGGTCTCCCCGCATACCACCATGCCCACCGAGTCTCCCACCAGGATCATGTCCACGCCGGACTCGTCCACCATCCGGGCAAAGGGGAAGTCGTAGGCCGTCAGGGCCACGATGCGCTTTCCCTCTTTTTTCATCCGGGCCAGCACGGTCACGGTAACTTTTTCGTCCGCCATGACGTCTCCTTTCAATAGAGGGCCGCCAAGTGGCGGCTTAGCCTGTTGAAAAACAGGCGGGTAACAGGCGGTTCAAAAACGATGAATCTCAACGCGGCGAATCATTTCTTTCAACAGCCCGTCAGGGCAGTTCGGTGAGCTGGATGATTTTCTCCTCCTTCACGGCATCCACCAGCCAGGCGCAGGCGTTGAAGGCGGCCTTGCGGGTGGGGGCTGAAACCATGACCAGGAGAACATCCTGTCCGGCGTCCACGGTTCCCAGGCGGTGGACCACCAGGACCTGGTTCGCGCCGAAATCCCCGGCCGCCCGGGCCGCGAGGCCCGAAAGGGCCGCCCCGGGGTCCGGCACCAGGGATCTCAACTCCACCCGGGAAAAGTCCGGAATCTTCTTCCCCGGTTGTTTGACCTTGCCGTGGTGGATGACCACAGTGCCCGTGGCCACGGTTTCCTCCTCCTGGAAAAGGGCCAGGAGCGCAGGCAGGTCAAAGGGCTCATCCGTAGTCATGGCGCGCACGTTCACAGCTTCTCCCCCGGGGTTTCCCCGGGACTCCGCGCCCCGGACCGTCAAAATATACCCCACAGCCGAAGAGGGCGCAATCCCGGTCCCCATGCGGAAAATTCGCCTCTCATCCGCAGGAATTTTGTTTTTGTGATATTATCCCAATATTCTTAATAATGACAAATAATTATATACTTGATTATCAGAATGTGAAATACGATGGAATGCTACGTTTTGTGTATTCTATTTGGTTTTTTAGGCTCGGAAGGCTGTGTTCCCCTGTTGCCATGGGAATTTTCTTTTGACAGCTGGCCATGACCGTTGTATATGTTTACACCCTTAGTGTCACCTGGGCATCAGGGTCACTCTAAGGGATAATGGGTTTCAGAACGGGACCGCATCCTCTTCCCGGATTTCGGGTGGGAAGGATGGCGAAAAGCCCGGCGGATGCTGACCTCCAGCCCGCCAGGGGGGGCAAGCGCCACTCTTCCCGGATGACCGGGCCCTTCCGTGCCTCATGCTTCCTTTCGCCCTTTCATGTTGAAACATTTTCAGGACCGTCGAGGTTTGCCCCAGCCCCGGGGAAAACAGGGTGGAAGTTTATCCACCCTCGACGAGAACCTTACAAAGGAGTGAACCATGCCTGTCAGAATCCCCAAATCGAACCCCCAGGTCAAGGTCCGGGCTTCCGGGACCACCCGGAAAACCACGGGCAGGGCCAAGGCATCCGCCCCGGCCGTTCTCGAAATGGCTTCCGGAGCCCTGGGCGTCCTGGCCCACGCCTCCCTGCCCGCCTTCCTGGTGTCAGCCTCCGGCCGGACCGTTCTTTCCGCCAATCGGGCTTTCCTGGCCTTTTCCGGGATGGCCCCCGAGAACTGCCTGGGACGCCCGGTCGATGACATGCCGCTCTGGAAAGACCCCGAGAGCCTGGGCCGGATCCTTGACCTGGCCGCCCAGGGACAGCCCGCAGAAAACGTGGAGATCACCGTGGCCAACGGCAAGGACTCGAGCAAGACGGTCCTGCTCACCGCCGATCCCCTCCCCGGGGAGGATCCGTCCCGGCTCCTGTGCTCCGTGATCGACGCTTCCAAGCTCTCCCTGGCCAGTAAGGACGTGGACCTGGAGGTGAGGGCCCGGGAGCTTACCGAGACCAGTGAGGCCCTCCGGCTTCTGCTCACCCAGACCCGGGAGGACGCCAAACGCCTGGAGCAGCGCATCGTGGCCAACGTGGAGGACCTGGTGCTGCCCTACCTCCAGCGGATGAAGGAAACCCCCCTGGACATGGACCAGCGGGTGTACCTCTCCGTGGTGGAAAGCAACCTCACCGAACTCATCAGCCCCTTCATGCGCCAGCTGGGCAACCGCCACGCCAACCTCACCCCCCGGGAGATCGAGGTGGCCAACCTGGTGCGCATGGGCACCACGTCCAAGGAAATCGCCCGGCTTTTGAAGATTTCCAAACGCGCCGTGGAATTCCACCGGGACAGCCTCCGGAACAAGCTGGGCCTGAAAAAGACCAAGCAGAACCTGCGGGCCTACCTGTCCAGCTTGAGCTGACGCCCCCCAGGCGGCCGACCAAAAAAAAGCAACAAAACCGGGCCCCCGGCATCTTGCCGGAGGGCCCGGTTTTGTTGCACCGCCTGCCAGCCTTCCTTCGCCGATATTGTCCCCTTACACCAGCTTCCGCACGGACAGGAACTCCTCGATGCGGTTTTCGGTGGCTTCCCAGGATTCCACGCGATCGTCGAACACGTCGCAGTTCAGGATGAGGGTTGGCAGGCCCGCGCGCTCCAACTCCCGGGACAGGGGTTTTATCATACCCCAGGTGTTCCGGCAGCCGGGGGTGCCGAAGTACACGGCAAAGTCCGGCTTGTAAATCTCCTTCATGGCCATGAGTTCTTCCAGCCACATATTGGGCGCGTCGTAGGGGCCCCGGATCTGCTTGACCATGGGCATGCGGGCCCCCTGGGCGGCCAGGGTGTCGATCATGCCGTCCAGGCTGTCCAGGTTCACCCGGTAGCCTTCCCCGGGCTTCACGTAGGGCGCGTCCTCCTGGTAGAACCGGTCCAGGATGCTCCCCAGATGGGTGATGCTGTGCTTTTCCAGGAGCTTCCACAGGGGGATGTTGGCGCCGTAGTGGTCGATGTAGATGAAGAGCGCCCGGGAGCGCTCCACGCCGCTCTTCAGCCCGGATTTCCCCTGGCTGGCGTTTTCCTGAGCGATGTCCAGCATGGCCTGGAGCATGGCCGTGCACTCGGATGTCCCGGCCATGGGGAAGCGCAGCACGTAGATGAACAGGTTGTAGAGCACGGGCAGGGGGTTGGGGACCAGACGCTGGAGATCCTGGATCTCGCAAATGATGCGGTCCTGCTTCTCGATCTCCAGCATCACCCCCCGGAAGCGGTCCTCGTCCAGCTTGCTGCCCGTTTGCTCCTCCAGAAAGGCGATCATGTTCCGGTAATCCTTGCGGTGGTAGTCCACCGCCCGGTCGCCCAGGATCTCAGGGGGGTAGTTCAGCTGGTAGAAGGGGATCTTCCAGTAGGCCGACGCAAAGGCGTAGGCGTTGGCATTGGTGTCGCAGACCCCGCAGGTGTCAATGACCGTGAAGTCCGGCTTTTCCCCCAGGCCCGCGAGGTACGCCCCCAGGGCTCCCCGCTGGGAGGAACAAGAGGTCTCGGTGAAGCCCTGCTCCACGCAGAAGTCCATGTAGTCGGTGCAGCCGCCCTTATGAGCAAGCGACCCCATGGCGGTCATGTGCTCCATGAGGAGCGGCACGCAGTCCATGGCGTAGAGGAGCGCCGGGGACTGGCAGAAGGTGGTCATGACGATCTTCTTGCCCTCCTGATGGGCCGTGAGGAGCTTCTGGATGTAGGTGGCCAGGCCGATCATGGCCAGCCGCCCGGGCTCCCCCATTTCCACCACGGGCTCCAGAAGGCCCCGGAAGGCAGGAATGCGGGAAAGGAGGTGCTGGAACTCCTTTTCCGAGCCATTACCGATGAAGGCCCCCGTCTTGAAGGTGGCGTCCAGGATCCAGTCGAAGTTGTACTCCATGAGTTCCTGCCGCATGGTACCCTCCTTGTCCTGCGTTTGCCCCTTACCAGCCTGTTACGGGATATGAGCCCCCGGAAAACCGCCCCATCCGGATTATTCCCAATGGCCTGCAACAAAAGCGCGGCGCGAAATCAGGCCGCCTTTTCCTCCTCTTTCCCCAGCCGGGGCGCACCGGCCGCCAGCATCCGGGCCAGACGCTTGCCCAGGCCCAGCAGGGTCAGGGAGGGCGGAAGCCCCCAGGCCTCGGGGATGACCGAGCAGTCGCACACGTAGAGGTTGTCGAACTTCGTCTTCAAGTTGGAGTCCACCACATCGCCGATCTTGGCCGTACCGCCCGGGTGGGCTGCGATGAACCAGGACTTGAAAATGTGCTTGGCTCCGGCATTTTTCAGGATGCCACGCGCCCGCTCGTAGCCTTTCATGAGCTTGGCTTCGTCCGTAGCGGCCAGACGCTTCCGGACCCCGCCGGAATCCGTGAGGCGTCCCCCCAGGCTGTCCTTGGCCTTCACCATGATGGTGAGGGTGTGGGGGTGGGCCATGAAGCGGTCGAACCGCAAGACCTGGGAGGCAAATGCCTGGTAGCCGATCCGGGGCAGCGTCATGTCCGTCATGAGGTAGCCTTCGTCCTGCATGTGCACGCCGGTGGCCATGGGGAACTCCTTGCCGCCGGTGATGTCCGAGGCCGTGCCGAACACGGCGATCAAGGGATCAAAAAAGTAGTCGTAGCCCGCATCGGGAATGCCCGAGGCCCGGAGGATCACCGGCGTGCCGATGCCCCCGGCGGAGATGACCACAGTGTCGGCCATGGCCCGGTACTCGGTGCCCCGGCGGGTGAAGAGCACACCCGTAGCCTTGTTGCCCTCCACGATGACCTTGCGCACCCGGGCGTTGGCCACGAACCGGGCCCCGTGCTCCACGGCTTCCTCGATCCAGTTCCGGGCGGTCCACTTGGCCTTGTGGGGGCATCCCAGGTTGCACCGGTCGCAATCGGCCAGGCAGCGGTCCTGGAACACGTATTTGGACAGCTTCTGCCAGTCATAGCCCATATCCCGGGCGCTTTCGGCGATCCTCTTGGCCATGGGGCCTATGAGCCGGTCGTCCAGCGGAGCGACGGGGATTTCCTTCTTCACCGCCTCCACGTCGGCCCGGATGTCCACGCCGTGGGACTCCAGCATCGCGTAGGGCGGATCAAAGGCCGTGGCGTAATAGAACACCGAGCTTCCCCCGGCGGTGATGCCCCGGACCATGGAGAGCCCCTTGTAGGTGATGAGCATGCTCTTGCCCGGCACGCCCATCATGGTTCCCGCCTGAACCGGCGAGCCGGTGATGGGCGCATCGGAGCCCCACTCCAAGAGCAGCACCTTTTTCCCCCGAAGGGCCGTTTCCCGGGCCACGGTGGCCCCCCCGGGGCCGGACCCCACCACGATCAGGTCGTAGTTGCCATTCGTCTTGGCCATGCGAACCTCCCTGACGATTTTATTTCGAACGATTGTTCTAAAAAAGGAGCTTAAAAAAGCCCCGGGACGGGCGAGATGAAAAAATTCCCCTAAAAAGAATGCCACAGGAAAAAGGCATGTGTCAATGGGCCAGGAAGGCCGGATGACGGGTACGGATAATAAGAAGCAGCCGCTCTCGATCTCCCGGGGGCTGGGGAAAGTGTCTGCATCCGGGGAATTCGAACCACGCGACCGGAAGGCGCCCAGCCCTGCCGGACCTGCAAGGCCTGATAATCTTGCCGGAAACCCTGAACGTCAAGGGGCCCGCCGCCGCATTCCACAAAGACCGCAGACTCCTTACCAGGGTTCCGTGATCCTGAACCCGGCTTTTAAGAGCGCCAGCCGGAGGAGCCCACTCCTTTGCAATCTGCCTTCCATGGCCCTGCCCAGGTGGCTCAGAAGTCCTCGTAATGATTCGGGAAGCTGGCTGGTGTGCTCCATCACGGTTTTCAGGTCCTGGTATTCCCGCAGAAGCTTCTTGATATAGAAAGAAGGATAGCTGCCGCAATAGCGGCTGCACTCAATGGGCAGCCGGCCCTGGAGAAAATCCTGCCGGGCCAGCCGGTATTCGTCGCCGTACCAGATTTCCCGCAGCGAATGGGTCGTCAGGTTGGAATGGAAAGGGGACATGAGATGATTCATGCACAACTTCGGGCCGCCGCGGTTCTCGATGGCGACCTGTAGCCAGGGCGCGGGGCAGCAGACGTTATCGAGGGGTCCCGAATCGCGGGCATGAACAGGGGAACCTTCCCCTGAACCATGGGTTTCGAATTCCCTCAACATCTCCTCCAGGGCAGGAGGATCGGTCAGGACGGTTGAAACATGCATGGACGAGAATTCAAGCAACTCCGCAAGGTTATGGGAGATATCCAGGCCGGAAAGATTGCCCATGTTTTTTCGGATCAGTTTTTTGAACCGGGCCACTTCCCGGCCGGTCATGCGAATCTTGGATGCCCCCGTGGAGTACAGCCACATGGGAGAAAAATGCATTCTTCCGATCCCATGGGACTTTGCCCATGGAATCATGGGCAAGGCTTCCTGATAATTCATTTTGTTCAAAACGAACACGCCATTGATGATCGGCGTATCCCGCCCCGTCATCCTCTTGTTCTCCTCAACCCTTTCCAGGAACATATCGAGCTTTTCAAAGTAATCGGAAGGCCCCCGCAATGATCTGGCGGTTTTCGGCTCCACACAATGAATGCTGAGATCGATTTCATCCCAGCCGCATTCCACCATGGAGTGGATCAATTCCTCGTCCAACACGTATCCGCTGGTATGGAGGACTCCATACAGCCCTGCGGCTTTTGTGGCCTTCATGATGGGATCGAGGTATTCGGGGGAGGTGAACATGTCATTGAATCCGCCAAGGGACAGAACCCTGCTTCCCATTTCAGCGGCTTCGTGGATGACACCCAGATAGTGCTCAAGGTCCAGCTGATAATTGATCCCTTCCCGGACGATGATCCCGGCGAAGGTCTTTGCTATATAGGTGGCGACAAGCATGTGCTGGCGGAGGGTGCAACCTGCCACCCTGTCCCTGTTTTCGGCAAGAAACCGGTACGGGAGGGAAACAACGGAAATGACATCCGTGGCCGCTCCCATGCTGTCAATAGCCTGAAGCACCGAATCATGAACATTCTCTCGCCTTGCCATTCTTGATACTTCTTCCAAATCATTTTTTAAAAAAGAAACTATTTCAGTCATATCAGGAACAGGCAAACTAAATTCATCAAAATAAACCTTGTAAATAAATTCAAGCTCACTCGAATAGCCACGCTTTTTGCAATTTCTGAAAATTCTGTTTCCGCAAAAAACGCAGCGCATATAACAATTGAACGGCAGCAGAATTTGGATCATATAAGGAGGGACCTTGACACCGGCTTCCACGTCACGAAATATTTTGTAATACTCTTTGTTGAGCTGATTTGGAGGGTAAACCAGTTTTCTGATTGATCGTCCCGGAAATCTTCTTGTCATCATTGGCCTTGACCTAAGGGGGAAGATTTGCGGGAGATTGGGACAAACGGGTTTCTCCCGTGAAGCCGTATTTTCCGGCCATTCCAGCTCCGGAAGGGCGCATCACAAAAGCTTCAGTATACGTCCCTCATAAGTGGGCTGAAGGGTCGGGCATCGAAGGTTCGCCCTGATGAGCCTGCGCTTTCTGCCCACATCCAGATCCAGGAAATCCAGTTCGTCAAGGGATCCGAACCGGAACGCTTCCAGGTCTTCCACTCCGATGCCCCCACCCTGCAACACGGAAGTGGCGATGGCATAGCAGCAGTCCCATACCTCCCGGTTTGGATAAACCATCATGTACATGGGACTGCAATCCGCGCACCCTCCAAGGATTTCCGGGTAAATCAGCAGGGAAAAATCGGAATGTCTCTTTTTGAATGTCTCCAGGATTTCGTACAGGAGGTCTGGCGATTCGTCCCGCCAGAAATACTCGAGCAAATCCTTGGTGATGGCCGCACGCCTGACTCCCGCCTCATACAAGGTATTGAGAACGATTTCCATCCGGGACAAATTGGCTTCCTTTACGACCGTGTAGGTCGAGAACCCCTTCGGATTCACACGGGAGCAGTAACGAACCATTTCGGAAACATGGCTGTATTGTTTTTCGGTGACGTTTCTTCTCAAACGCTGGATATCGTAAGGCCCGTCAAAGCTGATAAAAATTTCCACCCCGTTCTCGAAGAAATAGTCCGCCAGGGAGGGGGTCAGCAAGGTTCCATTCGTGCAAAGGGCGAGTCGGTAATCCAAGGTTTCCGCCGGGTAATCCTCGGCCAGGAAACGGATGCATTCCCGGATCAGCTCCAGGTTCATGAGCGGCTCGCCACCCCAGAACATCACGATGCTTTCATGGCTGGCCCTCTCCCCAGGTCCTATCCGGTTCTTGAAAAAAAGCTCGGCGGCCTGCCTGGCGGTTCGCAAGTCCATATCCATGGACTCGAAGAGGTTCAGGTGGCCGTAGCAGCCCTCGCACACCATGTTGCACCGGGTCGTCACATTCAGAATCAGCCCCCGGACCCTCGTCCGCTCCATGCCCGATGAAGAAAGCCTCGTCACATCGGCGGTCCGCATGGGAAGACCTTCCTCTTTCACCCGCTCCTCCATGGATTGTCCATTTGCCCCGGCAGATGACGCGGCACATCCTTTCCAAAGGCCATAAGAATCTATCCAGCCGTCCTTGTCAGCACTTCACCGCAACTGCGCCCGAGTGTCGGGCAGAACATGTTTGGCCTGATCAGGGCCCTCTTTTTTTCCACATCAAAATAAAGGTGCTCAAGCTCGCCAAGTGTTCCAAACCGGAAGGTATTCAGGTCCTCCAAACCGATTTGGCCATCTCGGAGAAGGGAGGGCGCGCAGACGGAGCACAAATCCCATACTCCCTGGTCGGGATAAACCATCATGTACATGGGGCGGCAATCCACACATCCCCCGACCATTTCCGGATAAGGCATGATGGCTGTTTCCGGGTGCTGTTCCTTGAAGCGAAGAAGGTCCTCGTGAAGATCCCCTCTCACCCCTTCCGGCCAGAAATACTCGTGAAAATCCTTGGAAACCGCCATCCTGCGCACCTGGAGATCGTCCAGCGCCGAAAGGATGGATCCCAACTGAAAAAGATTTTCTTTTCTCAGCACCGTGTAGGTGGAAAGGAGGTCCGGGCGAAGCCGGGCGGCGAACCGGACCATTCCGGAGACATGCCGGTATTGTTCCTCCGTGTGGTTTCTCCTCAGCCGATGGATCGCGAACGGCCCGTCTATGCTGACGAATATCTCGACACTTTTCCCGAAAAAATACCGGATCAGTTCCTCGTCCAGCAGAAGGCCGTTGGTGGTGACGGCGAAGCGATAACCCCCGTCCCGGGCTGGATATTCCCTTTCCATGAAATCCAGGTATTCCCGGATCAGTCCGAGGTTCAAAAGGGGTTCCCCGCCCCAGAACATGATGATGGTCTCGTTTGGACCGCGATCATCGGACAGGGCCCGGTTCCGGAAAAAGAGTTCCGTGGCCTTCCTGGCGGTGGAAAGGTCCATGTCCCCGGGCTGGAACTCCCTGAGGTGCCCATAGCAGTCACGGCATTCCATGTTGCACCGGGTGGTCACGTTGAGGAATAGGCCACGCACGCGCACCTTCTCTTTGCCGGGTTGGGAGATGCTCAACTTTCCGTTCCTTCCAGAGGTTCCGGCAGGTCCGGAGCCATCACTTCCACCAGGCAGTTTCCAGGCAGGTCCGCACAACCCAGGAATACCCGTTTCTGTGGATCGGAGTCTTCCACGATGAAGGAGCCTGCGTCATGAACCCGCAAAAGCTGTTTCAGGCCGAGAAGGGACCCTTCAGGCGTCAGTTTCTCCGGCGACACACAATCTCCGGACTGCTCCATGCCGAACCCCACCATGAAGGAGTATTTTCCCGGCTCCACCGACAGCTGGATTCGCTGGCGGAACCGGACCCTTGCGCCCGCACGCACGCGGGCGGCGGCTTCGGGAAGATGCTCCAGGGAGGTCTTTCCATGAATGATCACGTTGTAAGCGTTCTCCAGGATGACTCCTCCGAGGGGAACGCCCAGATCCTTCAGCGCCTCAAACTCATAATAAAACCAGGCATCATCCCCGACGGCGAACCGTTTGGAGGGCCTTCCTTCTTCGTTTAACAGGGCCACTCGAAGAATCCTGACGGACTCCTTGTCGCCCGTGATGGCGCTTGGGGGGAAACTTTCCCGGAAGTCCCTCTCATGAGGCCATTCCGGGAGCCGGGCCGGGAAGCCCGTTGGGGGCTTATGGGAGATTTTCCGCGCGGTTTCGAAGGATTCGGATCTTTCTCCGGCCTTCTTCCTGTTCAGTTCCTGGTAAACGGAATCCGCAAGAAGGGGTTCCCCCAGGAAAACGGGTTTTCCATGATCCAGCACCAGGACCCTGGCGCTGTACCTCCTGATCATCCAGAGATCGTGGGAAACCAGGATCATGGATTTGCCGTCGGCCATCATTGCTTCGATATGCCCCAGGCACTTCTTCTGGAAAAAGATGTCGCCCACGGAAAGGATTTCGTCAACCAGGAGGATTTCCGGTTCCAGGCACATGTGCACCGCGAAGGACAGGCGCAGGAACATCCCGTTGGAGTAAAACTTCACGGGCTGATCCATGAACTCGCCGATTTCCGCGAACTCTTCGATCTCACCGAATCGGCCGGCCAGCTCCCGCCGGGAGAAACCAAGTATGGCGCCATTGATGAAGACGTTTTCCCGGCCCGTGAATTCCGGATTGAAACCAGACCCCAGTTCCAGGATGGCGGCAACCCGGCCCGACAGGAATATCTCCCCTTCCGTGGGGCGCGAGATACCTGCCACCAGTTGCAGCAGGGTGCTCTTTCCCGCTCCGTTGGAGCCTATGACCCCCAGGACCTCACCCTTTTCAAGGGCAAAATCAACGCCCCTGAGGGCCCAGAAGTCATGGGCGCCGTCCTCTCGTTCCTTCAGGCCCAGGAGCTTGGAAAACGACTTCGAAAATCGATTGGAGGCCTTGGATTGGAGGTGGAATCTTTTGCCCAGGCCTCTTACCCGGACCACGACATCCCCGTTGGAATCCCTTCCCGGCGGGTGGCGCTCATCGGTATCGGTGTTTGCTTCCATGCAGGCCCCCTTTTCAAACCTCTTCGGACAGGTCCATCTTCCGGCTCATGAAAAGGGCGTGCCCCGCAGAGGCCAAAACCAGGGAAACCAGGGTCCACAGCACCAGGAAAATCCAATCCGGCGTCCGCCCCCACAAAAGCATGTCCCGGAAGGAAGCCACCACGGACGCCAGGGGGTTGGCCAAGGCAACAAGACGAAGGGACGATGGGACCGCAGACAGAGGGTAGAAAATGGGGGTAAGAAAAAAGAGCATCTGCACCGCGATGCCCACAAAGTGGCCCAGATCCCGCAAATAAACACCGGCCAAAGCTATGATCCAGGATAGCCCCAGAGAAAGCAGGATCAGGGGAAGCAGGCCCAAAGGCAGGAAGACCCACGTCCAGGGGATGCCCCCGTAGGCCACCAGGGCCCAGACCAGAAGAACCGCCAGCTTGAACACGGCCTCCACAAGAGCCGAAGCCACCCCGACCACAGGAAGCACCTGGGTGGGGAAGACCATCCTCTTCACGTAGCTGGAATGCCCGGTGATGATATCGGAGCTGGACAAAATGGCCCGGGAGAACAGATCAAAGGCGATGAGCCCGGCGAACAGGGCCATGGCGAATTGGAGGTGGCCCATCCCGCTTTCGGTCCATCGTATCTGAAGGATCACCGAAAACGCGAAGGTATATACAGCCAACATAGCCAATGGCGTAAGAATGGACCACAAAAGACCCAGCAAGGACCCCTTGTAACGCTTGGTCACCTCCAGCCAGGTCAGCCGGGCGATGAGCTCCCGGTAACGCCAGAGATCACAGACCATGGGCACGCCGCCCCATTTGGCCAATATTTTAACATTCATCCTTTGGTTCCTGAAAGGGGAATGGCCCCGTCCTGCTACGCCTTAACTCTCCTTGTGGTTCAATGATCCTTTGTTTCCTTCAAAGCCCAACAAAGCCCGGAGCATCCCTGGCCCCAGGTTTGGCATCAGCAGGAAAGGGAATTCCGGACAGATGATGGTTTCGTGGCGCAATGACCGGACACAAAAAAAGCATGAGACAACAAAGCCTATCATCCACGCCTTCTTCATGCCACAGAGTGAAATCAACGTCCAGCGATTGGTGAAGAGGCTATGGGGCGGAGGGTATCTCCTTTTGGGAAAATGGGTGGTGCGAGGGCTTGGGAAAGGGGGGATTTTTTCCCGGGGCCGCCGGAGGGGAAAACTTCTCCCTGGCGGCCCCGGGAAGGGTCTGGGCGGGTGTCCTCCCGGCCGTCGTGTCCTTAGAATTTCCAGGCCAGGCCGAAGTCCAGGGAACTCTCGGACAGGGAGGAGGAGATGAGAACGGGCTGGCCCGTGAAATCCGTGCCGCTTTCGGTGATGGTCTCCTCAAAGCCGTACATGTAGCCCAGCGACAGGGAGAACCGGGGGCTTATGTCCCAGCCCACGCCCAGGGTGAGGTGGTGCTGCAGGATGGCCGGGAATCCCGTGACCCGGAAGGTCTCGTAGTAATAGGCGGGCATGGTCTTGCCCTGGACATCGACGTTCAAGGTCCCGTTGAAGTTGTCGTGCTCCTTCACGGGGTTGTTGCCGTAGTTGTAACCGCACCGGAGGGCCAGCTCGGGGATGGGCCGCACCTGGACACCCAGGCCCAGGACCCACTGGTTTTCCCAGTCAAAGTCCTCGTACCCCGCGGCGGACTCCCAGTTGATCCACTTCAGGTCGGTTTCGAAAAGCACGGATTCTCCCCAGGGGGCCAGGGCCGCGCCGAAAACCACCTGCTGGGGGCTCTGGAGCTCCAGGCTGTCCAGGGTGCCGTCGCCGTCGAAATCCTGGACATTGTCATGATCCACGCTCTGGGGGGAGATGTAGGAAAGGCCCAGGGAGATCATGTCCGATGGCCGGAAGATGGTGCCCAGCTGGATGCCCATGCCGTAACCGGCCGATCCGCCGTTCCTCAGGTCCAGCATGGCGTAGTCGATGTGCAGGGCCGCGCCGAAGGACCATTGCTCCAGGGGCTGGACCGCCAGGGCCGGGGCGAACTTCATGATCTGGAGTTCCGTGTACTCGCCGGAGATCATGGGGAAAGGGCCGCCGGGGAACGGGTAATGGGCGGGACGGTCCACGTCGGTTCCCCGGTAGTCCACGCCCAGGCCCGATACGCCACAGGCCGCCAGGCCGAACCGCCAGTTGTTGGAGCCCTCGCCGATGGGCACGGAAAGGCCGATGGCCGGGATGGAGTAGACCTTGTCCTCGGAATCCGCAGAAAACACCTGGCCGCCGTTGGTGATGCTGGTTTTCACCTTGGGCATGAACAGGGTCCCGGCGAAATCCACCTGGGTGGACGGGCAGTAGTCGCCGAAACACATGGCCGCCGGATTGGAGAACACGGCGCTGATGGCGTCCTGGGGATTGGCCACCCCCACCCCGCCCATGGCCCGGGCTATGGGGCCGATGGCGATGAGGTTGTCTCCGTTGGTGGCCATGGCCGGGGTGCTGAAAGCCAGCACCAGGGCTGCGGCCGCCGCGAGGACCAGGGTGCGGCGCGCAAGGGACTGCTTCTTCATGGGAGTCTCCTTTTCTTCGTTTTCCGTCCTGGGATGAAAAACGGGCCAGGGGCTCCTCAGCCCCCGCCCGGGGGTCACGAAACGATCATGGCGTCCGCCACCATGGCGGAGAGGAATTTCACGTCCACCCCCATCTTGTAGTGGGCGTTCAAGTCGGACAGCTGGGTGTGGCAGTTCTCGCAGGCCGTGGCCAGGAGCGTGGCCTTGGTTCCCTTGACCTGGTCCACCTTCACCGAGGAGGACTTCATGCGGAAATCCAGGGTGTCCTCCCCCTGGGCCACCAAGCCCCCGCCCCCACCGCAGCACCAGTTGTACTTGGGGTCCTTGGTCATTTCCCGGAAGTCGTCCGCGATCTGGGACAGGATGTAGCGGGGCTCGTCCATGACCCCGGCGTTTCGGGCCAGCTGGCAGGGGTCGTGGTAGGTCACGGGGATGCCGGCGAACCGGGTCTTGTCCACCTTGATGCGGCCCTCCTTGAGATACCGGGCGTGGACCTCGGTGATGGAGGAGACCTTAAAGGGCTGGTCCGCAGCCATGGCCTTCATGATCCGGAAGGCGGTGCCGCACTCGCAGATGGCCACCTCCTTGACCTTCAAGCGCCGCGCCTCGTTCACGATGCGGTCCAGGATGAGCTGGGTCTTCCCGGGGTCCCCCACAAAGGCCCCGAAGTTCACGGCCTCAAAAAAGGACAGGGTCCAGTTTTCCCTGGCCTGGTTGAACACGGCGGCCGTGGGAAGGATGGAGTGGGCCCCGGCAAGGCCCACGTACAGGATGTCCGCGCCCTCCTTGCCCAGAGGGATCACCGTGCCGGCCTCGCCGGCCTCGATCTTCCAGCGCTCCACCACCTCGGCTTCCAGGTCCCGCACCGAGGCCATGAACCCCTCCTTGTAAAGATCCAGGCTCTTTCCCTTTTCCACGGAGGTGTCGGCCAGGAGCGTCAGGATCTCGGGCTCGGTCCCCGCGCCGATCAACAGGAGCTTGGCCACGGACATGAGCATCTGGGTGTCAATGCCAAAGGGGCAGAACACCACGCACCTGCGGCAGCCGGTGCACGACCAGGCAGCCTCGGAAAGCTCCTCCAGGGCCATCTCGGAGAGTTCCCTGGACTCCCCCAGGTGGGGCATGATCCTGCCCTGGGGCTTGAAATATTTCTTGTAGATCCGCCGCACCACCTCGGCCCGGTAGGCGGGAATACCCTTCACATCGTGGGGCCTGGATGCGTAGACGTGGCAGGCTTCAAAGCATACCCCGCACCGGGAACAGGTCTCCAGGTACAGGGTCATGGCGCGGTTCAACTTGCTCCGGAAAAGTGTGAGCAGGTCTTCGCGGGTCTTTTCGTCCATGATTTTCATCCCCTTCTCAATTTGTTCATGGGGAGCGAAAAGAAAACGTGCATGATCTTGGTGAAGGGCATGACCATCAGGAAGATGTTGGCCAGAAACACGTGGAGCACCAGCATGAAGGAATGGCCCGACGCGGTGACCTCGTAGGGGAGCTCGGGATGCAGGATCACCAGGCTCCAGAGGTACTGGCGGTAGTTCTCCGCGGTGAGGCCGTCGTAGTAGTACCATGTCCGGGCCCAGTCCATCTCGCTTCCCGTGATGAAGACCAGCAGCAGGAGGATGAGCAGGTAGTAATCCTCGGGCACGGAAAGGTCCCGCAGGGGGGACCGGAACCTGCGGAACAG
>JAHJUF010000321.1 GCA_018829095.1 Pseudomonadota bacterium
AGGGAAGTGGGGGCGAATCCTGGCCCTGTTCATCCTGGTGGGCGCATCCCTGGCCGTGGCCCTGGGGTTGTCGGAGCTATTGGTGACCTGGGTCAGGCCCCAGGTGGTGCGGTATCCCAAGTTCCGGTTCTCCCCGGCCTATCATCACGAATGGTTCCCCGGCACCACGGTGGAGCATTATCTGCCCGGCCACTGGCGATTCAGCTACATCATCAACGAATACGGCTACCGGGGCCCGGCCGTGCCCCTGTCCAACGAATATCCGGTTCCCAATATCGTGGTCCTGGGGGATTCGTTCACCGCCGGGTTCGGGGTGGATGAGGGCAGGGTCTACACGGACGTCCTCCGGGAGAGCCTGGGGGGCGCGTATGAAGTGGTGAACCTGGGAGTGGGGGGATGGGGCCTCACCCAGGAGATCCGGCGGTTTTACGAGTTCGGCATCCTGTACCGGCCCGCTACGGTTGTCCTCCAGTTTTGCTACAACGACCCCCGGGACAATGAGGAGTCGCCCGTGTGCAAGGTCTCGGACGGCGGGTTCCTGTTCCCGGACATGAAGCATTCCATCGGTCCGTTCCGCCAGCGCCTGTCCGGTTCCATCCTCCAGAAGTCCCAGTTGAAGAGCCTGGTGTCCGCCAGCCTGTACAACCTGCGCCAGAAGAAAAAGGAACAGGAGATTTCGCCGGGCCAGGCCAGGGAGCGCGACCAAGCCCGGGAGGAGGCCTACAACGAACTCCTCGAAGTTTTCGCCCGGGATCTGAAACGCCGGGGCATCCCCCTGGTGATGATCTCGGTGAACGGCGACCTGGACAGCCTCCCGGAGATCCGCAAGGCCATCGCCCGCCTGGAAGGGGAGGGCCACCTCACCTACCTGGAAACCGCAGACTGGTTCGCGGGCGTTACGGACTACGGCACCCCCGAGGGCCACGCCTGGGGTGAAAAAGCCCACCGCATCCTGGGCGAACATCTTGCGGATCACGTTCGCCGGATACCGGCCTCCAGCGGGCCTTGAGGGGGGAAGGGGCGGCCGCCGCCCGGGGGCAATCCCCCCCCCGGCCCCCTCTTTGAAAAGCACATCCCCCCTTTTTCAAAGGGGGGCCGCTTTCAGCAACCGTCCTGTCCTGGTTGCCAGGCACGCTTCAGCCGGATGAACCCAAAAAAGCGGGGTTTATCCCCCTGCCTCCACCTCGGCCAGGGCCAGGTCCTGGTAGGCGTGGAACAGGCGGTGGCAGAAGGCGTCCCAGTTGCGGCAGGCGGTTTTCGTGGCTTCGTCCGGGGTGAACAGGTGGGGAAGGGCGGCGAACCCCTCCATTTCCCGGGCCATTTCTTCCACCAGGGCCGGGTTCGCTCCCTCCAGGATGTCGGCGGCCAGGTCCCTGGGCGGGTACCAGGACGCGGCCCGAGTGAGGTCCCGGTGGATCTGGGTCAAAAGCACGTTCCTGGGGCCCTCCCATAGCTCGTTCACCGCCCCGTCCCGGTACAGGCGGGGCAGGCTGGAGAAGTCCTCCATGACCCCGTGGCCCCCCAGGATGCTCATGCCCAGGCGCGACATGTCCACCGCGTCCCAGGACGTGGCGATCTTCTGGAGCATCACCAGTTCCCGGACCCGGAACCTCTTCCGGGCCGTCTCCGGATCCTCGTCCGCAGAAAGCCCGCCTTTGAGCCCCCCGGGCAGGGCCAGGAACTCCTTGTAGAGCCTGAAGGATCCCGCCGTGGTGCGTTGGGCGGTGCGCTCCATGTCCTCGATCTGGACGGCCAGCATGGGAAATTGTCCGATGGGCATGCCGAATGCCGTGCGGAACTCGGCGTACTTCTTCACCTCCCGGAGGCCCCGGGCCATGCCCGCTCCGGCGGACAGACCCACAGTGAGCCGGGACAGGGTGAGGACGATGCCCACCACGTTGGCCAGGCCCCGATCCAGGGGCCCCACGGGCCAGGCCAGGGCCCCGTCGTAGGTGATCTCAGCCGTGGGAAGCTCCACGGTGCCCATCTTCCACTTGATCCGGTCAATGGTGCAGCCGTTCCGCCTCCCCCGCTCCCGGTCGCCGGGCAGGTACGCCGGCACCGCGAAAAGGGCCACCGTCTCCGATCCCCGGGGTTTGGCCGTGACAATGGCGTAGTCCGCGTGGGCTGCGGAGCAGAAGAACTTGGCTCCGTAAAGCCGCCAGGCGCCGTTTTCGTCCTGCACGGCCTCCACCAGGTTGGCGGGCACGTCCGAGCCGCCCTGGATCTCGGACAGGTATTGGGACCCGATGGCGAACTGTCCGTCCCGGCCTTCCTTGCAGTGGGCGAGGATGCTCCGGGTCTCGGGGCTGTCCGCGAACCGGTCCAGGACCTCCACCAGGCCCTCGGTGCACACCAAGGGGCAGGCGATGCAAGCCTCTCCGTTCTCGTAGATGAGGTACATCTTCACCAGGCGGACCCAGCGGGGGGTCTTTTCGGAGAACAGCCCCTCGGAGAACACCTCCTGCTCCATGGTGAGGACTTCCATGGGCCGCACGATCTCGTCCACCCGGTTGTGGTGGCCGTCCCAGTGGCGCATGAAGGGCCGGTTCTCGGGCCGGGCCGCCGCGTCCGCAAGATCCCGCCACCGGAAGGAGGCCTTTTTTGAAAGCCGGGCCGCCTCGGCCGCCACGGTTTCGTATTGGCCGCCGGTGTAATGCCTGGCCACCTTCCGGAGGAAAGGGTCGTCGGCCCAGTAGTCCACGGTCCCGCGCCATTCGAGGTATTCGTTGAAGCTGTAGGGATTGTTTTTGTCCGGCAGGCTCATGGGCAACCTCCTCACAGTCTGTTGCAATACGCGATCCGCCGCGTTGCATTGCATCATTTTTGAGCAGCCCGCGCAAAACCTGCTTTTCGGCAGGTTGGCAGGGGCGGGAAACGCTCACTGCATGATAATCCAAACGGTTTTCCAAGGCAAATCCGCCCGGAAGGAGAAGGAGAACCCCGGCAAAGCCGGAGTATGGGTGCAACAAACCGGGCTTCTTGGCTTTTTCCCTTGATCGTCCGGTTGGATTCTGATAATTCAACGTAGCGGTTTGGAATCCGTATGTCACGTGGATCATTGAACATTTTTTTTGTCTCCGATCCAGGGACGGTAGCTCTTGGCAACAGGCCCTGGAGCCGGCGGGCAATGATCCGAAATCATCCTTAAAAATCAAACCCTTGGCCCATGGCGGCAGGATTCGGCCGCAAGAGGTGTGCCGTCCCATGCACCTAAAAGGCAGCTTCGAATCCAACTCCCTTGCGGGCATTCTCCAGCTCCTTTCCCAGGAAAGGAAGACGGGGATCCTGCGCCTCACCTGCCAGGAAGCCGAAATTCAGCTCTTCATCCAGGACGGCGCAGTCATATACGCCCGGTCCAACCAGCAGGAGATGCGCATAGGCGCGCTCTTGAAGAGCCGGGGCATCATCACCTCCGACCAGCTGGATGAGTGTCTGAAATCCGCCCGGAGGGAAAAGGCCGCCCTGGGCAGCGTCCTGGTGAAGCGGGGCCTGGTTTCGATCAAGATCTTGAAGGAGATCATCGCCGAGCAGGCCGAGCAGGTGATCTACAACGTCTTCCTCTGGGACAAGGGCGAGTTCCAATACACGGACGCCGAGGAGATCCCCAAGGGCCTTTTGGTCACCCACCTGGACATCATGAACGTCATCCTGGAGGCCACCCGCCGGATCGACGAGATGGATGTCCTGAAAATGCGGATCCCCGGCGACAACGCCGTGTTCGCCATGAGCGAGAAGGCCGCCAAGGGCGAGGACATCAAGCTTTCCCCCCTGGAATGGCGGTTCCTCTCCCTGTTCAACGGCCAGAGGACCGTGGTCCAGGTCATCAACTCCAGCGGGTACGACAAGTACTCGGGCTACAAGATGCTCCATTCGTTGATCTCCCTGGGCCTGGCCGAAATGCTCCATGAGTCAGCCTCCCCGGCTGCGGAGTACGCCGCCGTGGTGGAGGTCTACGACGACGTGCTGCGGGAGGTCCGGAAGCACATGGAGGACTGCATGCGCCAGCGCGCCTTTGTGCTGGTGGACAGCGATGGCCGCCGGGTGGCTGTCCGGGACCCGGACCACGTGAAGTTCCTGCGGGAAAACGAGGTGGTCCGGTGGACTTCCCGCATCATGGAGCAGGCCAAGCCCGATTCCAAGGGGGCCAGCCGAAACCTTTTGGAGGGCTTCTCGGTCTACAACCCCCCGGACGACAACATCGAGGTCCTGGTGGCGGCCATGAAGGACTATCCCGACCCCCAGCGGGGCCGGATGTTTCTTTCCGTCACGTTCCGGGAGTATCTGGAGAACGTCATGGGCCGGCTCCCGGACCTGGTGGGGGTGGACGCCACCCGGGAGCTTCTGTGGGAGCTGGACCGCATGCTTCGGTACATGGCCCGCAAGGCGCCCCATCTCATGGACCAGAAGGACCTGTTCGCGGGAGTGTCCGAGTTTTTGAAGAAGATCGAAACGCGCATCCGGGACAAGGAAAACGTGGCCTTCAAGGTCGGCGGCGTGTTCGCCGTCCGGGTGGAGAAGGCCCAGATCGAGGAATGATCCGGCTGCCTGCGGGCTCCGGAAAATATCAGGACGCGCCGGGAGGTGGTCATGTTCCCCATCACGGATGAAGAGCTTTACGAGGACGGGCAGATCGTCTTTGACGAAGGAGACCCGGGCGACAAGGTCTACGTGGTTCAGTCCGGAGCCGTGGCCATTTACAAGATGGTCATGGGCGAGCAGCTGGTGGTGGAGGTCATGCGCTGCGAGGAGGTGTTCGGGGAGATGGCGTTCGTCACCGGAATGCCCCGGAGCGCCACGGCCAGGGCTATGGGAAAGGCCGTGGTGGGCGTGGTGGACGCCCGGGTTTTGCGGGAGGAGTTCAAGAGCCTTTCCCCGGGCATGAGGAAGATGTTCACCTCCATGGCCTTCCGGCTGAAGAAGACCACGGACACCTCCACCGGGGTCACCTATATCCGGAAGTTCCCCCGGGTTTTGCGCACGTTCTCCCTGAAGTTCCAGAATGGGGACGACTGGCTATCGGGCTACACCCAGGATGCGAGCTGCGGCGGCCTCTTCATCAAGACCAAAAAGCCCCTGCACAGGGGCGTGAATTTTATTCTGGAGCTCGCCCTGCCCAATGAGCCCAAGCCCCTTTCCATCCGGTGCGAGGTGGTCTGGGCCCGGATGGAAAGCGAAAACGAGAAGGAGATGCCCCTGGGCATGGGCGTGAAGTTCCTGAACATTTCAAAGGCGGACTACGAAAAGTTGAGGGTGTACATCCCCGAGTGCTGAGGCCGGGGCCAAAGATTACCTTGACTACTATTTGAATTTCGTGAGAAAAATTCAATTCGGTTTTTTTCCTTTTCACGTATTGGGTCCATCCGGTTCTTACAAAAAAGCGGGTGAACGGACAGGGCATCCCCGGGATACAAAGGGCCACCCGGACCGGGAGCCGATTGAGCGGGGCCAGAAAGAGACTTCACCGTGAGCGAGGAAGAGGAAATCCAGGGCCTGACACCGGGAAACGGGGAAAGTTTCCCGGAGCCGGAGGATAGGGATGCCTCGGGCGATTCGGCTGTTGTCCCGGGTCCCGGAACGAACGGCGTTGCCGGAGAGCTGCCGATTGACCCCTTTGCGGAGGCCGTGGAACGCCAGGCGGAACCCGGAATGGATGGCGGCCAGTCTCCGGCCGGGGCGGACCCGGCCGTTCCTCTGACGGGCTGGGAGCGTCCGGACTATAACGAATCCATGGATGATGAGACCCTGGAGGAAATCGGCATATCCATCGCCGGGGAGCCGGAGGAGCCGGGACAGGCGGAACGGCACGAAGATTTTGCCCCGGAGCCCGTGCTCACCCTCATGGCCTCCCATATATCGGGCATCAGCCGGCAGATGGGCGCCCTCATGGCCGAATTCCAGGACAAGATCCGGCACGACGCCTACCGGGAAATCATCATCGAACGGCTCCACGCAGAACTCCAGGTCTACAAGGAGGACATCTTCAAGAAGCCCCTCCAGTCCGTGGTAACCGACCTGATCAAGGTCATTGATGACCTGAGGAGGCTCACGGCCCATTACAGGAGCCGGGAACTCACCCCCGAGGATCTGCCCAAGCTGCTTCAGGTGCTCACGGACATCCCCCAGGATCTGGAGGAGATCTTTCTGTGGCAGGGAATCAGTTCGTACAACGTGGAAGGCGGTGCCTTCGATCCCGCCCGCCAGCGCATCACCCGGAAAGTGCCCACCACGGATCAGGCCCTGGACAAGTCCGTGGCCGAGAGGACTCTGCCCGGCTACGAATGGGACGGCAAGGTGATCCGGCCTGAAACGGTGGCGGTGTATGTTTACCAGGAAGAGGCGACAGAGGAAGAGGCATAGGAGACTTCATGGCTGAAAACATGAAACGCGTATTCGGAATAGACCTGGGCACCACCTATTCCTCCATCGCTTACGTGGATGAATTCGGTAAGGCTGTGGTGCTTCCCAATGCCGAGAACGAGCGGGTGACCCCCTCGGTTGTCTTTTTCGATGGCGGAAGCATCGTGGTGGGGGACGTGGCCAAGGAGAGCGCCAAGCTGTATCCCAACGAGGTGGTGAGCTTCGTCAAGCGCTCCATGGGCGAGCCCAACTTCGTCTTTGAATACGACAAGAAAGCCTACCGGGCCGAGGAAATATCGAGCTTCATCCTGCGCAAGGTGGCTCAGGACGCCGAGGCCAAGATCGGGGAGAAGGTCACGGACGTGGTCATCACCTGTCCGGCCTACTTCGGCATCAACGAGCGGGAAGCCACCCGCATCGCCGGGGAAATCGCCGGATTCAACGTCCGTCAGATCATCAACGAGCCCACGGCGGCGGCCATTGCCTACGGGGCGGCCGAGACCCATGAAAGCCGCGTAGTCCTGGTCTACGACCTGGGGGGCGGCACCTTTGACATCACCATGATCGACATCCAGCCCGAGGCCATCCAGGTCATCTGCACCGGCGGTGACCACAACCTGGGGGGCAAGGACTGGGACGACCGCATCGTCAACTACCTCGTGGAGGAGTTCCAGCGCGTAACGGGCGGCAACGAAGACATCCTGGAGGACGCGGACACCTGGCAGGACCTCCAGCTTTCCGCGGAAAAGGCCAAAAAGATCCTCTCCCAGCGGGAAAAGGTGCCCATTTCCATCACCCACGGAGGAGAAAGGGTCAAGGTGGAGCTGGCCCGGTCCAAGTTCGAGGACATCACCCGGGACCTTCTGGAGCGCACCGTTTCCCTGACCAACGGCATCCTGGAGGACGCCCGCAAGAAGGGTTACAGCACGTTCGACGACATCATTCTGGTGGGAGGTTCCACCCGCATGCCCCAGGTGGGCGAAAAGATCCGCAAGGCGTTCAAGATGGAGCCCCGGGTCTTCGACCCGGACGAGGCCGTGGCCAAGGGAGCGGCCATCTTCGGCTGGAAGCTGTCCATCAACGATGAGCTGGTGAAGAGGGTGGCCGCCCGGACCAACAAGAGCGTGGAGGAGGTCGACACCAACTGGACCGAGGTGGCCAAGGAGGACGTGGATGCCGCCACCCGGGAGATGGCCAGGGACACGGGCTACACGGTGCCCGCCGTGGAAAGCTCCCTGGTGAAGATCAAGGATGTGACCTCCAAGAGCTTCGGGGTCATGGTGACCAACGCGGACAATGAGGAGATGGTCTTCAATATCATCCAGCGAAACAGTCCCGTGCCTGTGAACGCCAGGGACACGTTCTACACCGCGGTGGAAAACCAGAAGATGGTCTTGATCCGCATCCACGAGTCCGAGACATCGGATGAGTGGGTCCCGCCGGTGAACGCCGTGGAGATCGGGACGGCGGTCCTGCACCTGCCCGGGGGGCTTCCATCCGAGACGCCCGTGGATCTCTCCTTTTCCTTGAACCGGGAAGGACGGCTCAAGGTGACCGCCACCGAGTCCTCCGAGAGCCGGGCCGTGCACGTGACCATCGAAACCACTTCCGTCATCGGGGGAAGGGATCTCGCCGAGGCCAAGGCCAGGAGCCAGCAGCTCAAGGTGCACTGATTCCGCGCCAGGAAAACTACCGCGCGGCCTGATCCGGGCGCCCGGAAACGGGCCGTCAGGGAACCCAGGGGCCGGGGGCACGGCCGCCCCTTGGCCCTTTCTCTTTCCGGCTCCGTTGGGGCGGGCCTGGGATCCGTCCAGGGCCAACGCGCCAAGGGCCCTTCAAAAAGGTCGAAATAGAGGCACGCATGGACAGGGAAAATTTCTACTATCTGTTGGAACTTTCCGTGGATCCGCCGGAGGAGAACCCCGCCCGGATCGAGGAAGCCATCAAGAAGATGCAGGCCCAGTGGAGCCGCTTCCGCAACCATCCCACCAAGGGGCTTCAGGCCAAGGGCTACATCGGGCTCATCCCGGAGATCCGCCGGGTCATGCTGGACCCGGAGCTTCGGCGCTCCGAGGCCGAGGCCGCCGTTGGCCAGGCCCAGGGCCGGGAGGACGAAAAATACACCGAGCTGGACCGGCACATCGCCATCCACCTGTCCAAGGGCTACGTCACCAGCCAGGAAATCGCCAAACTGGCCGAACTGAACCGCCTGCCCGAGGAGAAGGTCACCGAGCGCATCAAGCTCCAGGAGGAGAAGAAGTTCGAGGAGATTGACCGCCAGCTTGGCATTCGCATGTCCAAGGGCTTCCTCACCGAGGAGGAGGTCGAGAAGCTGGCCAAGCTCCACGGCGTGCCCGCCGCCGAGATCAAGAAGCGCGTCACCTGCCCCATCCAGAAGGACGGCAAGTCCCTGGCCGACGTCCAGATCATGGACAAGTCCATCGAGAAGGTCATCCTCGACAACCTGAAGATCGTGGGAAAAACCTCCCTGTACGACTTCCTGGAGCTCCCCTCCAACGCCAGCCTCCAGCTTTTGCAGAAGACCGCCAAGGACTCCCAGCAAAAAGCCACCAAGATCGGGAAGAAGGACGCCGTGGTCACGGCCACGGAAATCCTGGCCGGGCACTGCATCTCCATTTTCCGATCCGAAGAGAGCCGCCACGCCTACGATGTCTCCCGGGGCCGCTCCCACCTGCGCAAGCTGGACTCGGACATCGCCATCGCGGGGATGGACGGCAAGATCCGGGGCGAATATTTCAATACCCTCGTCAAGACCGCCGTAGACTACGGCATGGATGAGGAAGAGGCCGAGCAATACATCCTGGATTACGCCAAGCAGAAGAAGATCGTCATCGAGCGGATCAAGGTGTCGGGCCGCGGCCTGAGCAGGAGGTTCATGCTCATCGCGGCCGGGGCGGCCCTTCTTCTCCTGGTGGGAGTGGCCATCGGCGGGGCCTTGTTTTTCACCGCCCAACAGGCCAAGGGCCGCTACGAGGATCTCATGGCCTCCGTGGAAAAGGCCCCCGCCATGGAGACCAAACAAAAGATCCTGGAGGAGCACCTGCGCACCCATGAGCCGGACAAGTTCACCCAACTCATCCAGGACCGGGCCGAGCAGATACGGGTGAATATGGAGATTCGGGACCTGAAGGCCCTCATGACCGAGGCGGACGGCCTGGCGGAAAACAGCCGCCTGGATGACGCCCTGGCCGTGTACCGGGGATACCTGAGCGCCCATGCCGGAGCGGCCCCGGCCACCATCAAGCAGCGCATGGATGTCCTCATGGCCTCCGTTGAAGAGCGGGACTACAAGGCTCTGGGTGCTATCGTGGACCGTCCGGTGAACGAGAGGCTGGACACTTACGCCGGATACCTGAGGGACCATCCCGATGGCAAGTACCAGGAAGAGGTGCGGCATCTCATCACCAACATGAGCGAGGAATACTATCTCTACCTGGAAAAGGAGTTGGAGTCCTGCCAGGCCACCGAGGACTGGGGCCGCTGCATCGGGCTTACGGAAAGCTACATCGGCATCTACGACAACAAGCGGGCCTACGAGCTGAAGGACCTCCAGAAAGGGCTTTTGAACCGCCAGCGGGAGGAGCAGATCCTTTTGGCCATGGACGCCAAGGCCCGGGACCTGGGAGTCGACTTCGCCGCAGCCCGGACCGTTTACCAGGACTATTTGAACGCTTACCCGGGCTCCTCGGTGCAGGAAAAGATCGAGGCCCGCATCGCGGACATCAATTTCCGGGAGGAGCAGGCCCGGGAGGAGAAGGAAAAGAACGCGGTCCGGTCCATGCTGGCCTCCGTTGGGGACCGTTTCGCGGAGGTGGCCGATGGCGTGGTCCGGGACACCAAGACCGGCCTCATGTGGACGCTTCTGGATTCGGCAACGGCCATGAACCAGTGCCAGAACTACGCGGCAGCCCAGCAGTGGGTCTCCTCCCTCTCTCTGGGGGGATTCTCCGACTGGCGCCTTCCCACCTCCGGGGAGCTTTTTGTCCTGTACAAGGACAAGCCTTCTTTCCCCGGGGGCCA
>JAHJUF010000322.1 GCA_018829095.1 Pseudomonadota bacterium
CTTCACAATGACATAAGCAAACAAGGACACCGCCACCACGGGTATCACCGTGGCCAGCAACCAGATCGGTATCCCCAAAAAACTCGCCTCAGCCGGCGGAAGCAATATGGGATGCATGGGGCTGTTCTCCTGTCACGCGGCCGGGCCGGTTCGCGCCGCCCGGCCCGCCAGTGCGGGTTCACGAAAAAAAACCGCCGAATCAGCCGCCGAAGCTCGCGTCGGCCATGTCCACCGGGGCGGACTCGCCCACCTGGATGGCATCCATCTTGCCCAGGGAGGCGGTGAGGAGCGAGTTGATGAAATAGGCGGCGGTCCGGACCTGGCCGTCGTAAAAGGCCGCGTCCTTGTTGGCGGCCACGGCGGCGGCAAGATCCGCACCGGTCTTTTGCCCCACGATTTTGGCCAGCTTGGGGGCGGCCACCATAGCCCGCCACAGGTGCATCCATCCCAGGATCACGTCGCCCATGGCCTCCAGGAAGGGGCAGGCGTTGGCGAACGCGGCCAGGGCCTTTTCGCCCCGGGCGCTCTTGCCCAGGATCTGGGCGGTCTCCATGAGCTTGTCCGCTGCGGCCGAGACCCTTTTCGCCATCTCCTCCAGGCCCGCGATCTTGGCGGCCGCGTCCACGGTGGCCTTGAGGTCGTTGATGAGGGAGAGGAAAACCTGTCCGCCTCCCATGGCCAGCTTGCGGCCCAGAAGGTCCATGGCCTGAATGCCCGTTGTGCCTTCATAAATGGTGGTGATCTTGCAGTCCCGGGCGATCTGCTCCACGGGGTATTCCTGGGTGTAGCCGTAGCCGCCGTAAACCTGGATGGCGTCCGTGCACACCTTGCAGCCCATTTCCGTGGAGTAGGCCTTGCAGATGGGGGTCAGGAGGTCCACCCGGGCCTGCCACTTGGCCCGGTCGTCCTCGCCCGTGGCCACCCGGGCCCGGTCCATGCACATGCCCGTGTAGTAGTTCAGGCTCCGCATCCCCTCCACGTAGGCCTTCATCTGGATGAGCATGCGCCGGATGTCGGGGTGCTGGATGATGGGCACGCCCTGGCCGTCCTTGCCGGACAGGATGTGCTTGCCCTGGACGCGCTGGCGGGCGTAATCTAGGGCAAGAAGGTAGGAGGACGAGGCCGCGCCCAGGGCCTGGATGCCCACGTTCAACCGCTCCTCGTTCATCATGACGAACATGATGCGCATACCCTTGCGCTCCTCGCCCAGAAGCTCGCCCACGCACTGGCCCTTGGGGCCGAAGGTGAGCTGGCAGGTGGCTGAGCCGTGGATGCCCATCTTCTCCTCGATGCGGTCGCACACCACGTCGTTGAACTCGCCCGGGGAACCGTCCTGGTTCACCCGGTACTTGGGCACCAGGAAGATGGAGATGCCCGGGGTGCCCTCGGGGTCGCCCTCAATGCGGGCCAGCACCGGGTGGATGATGTTCTCCACCAGGTCGTTTTCGCCCGCGGAGATGAAGATCTTGGTGCCTGAGATGCTGTAGGTGCCGTCGGGGTTCCTCTTGGCCACGGTGGTCAACGCCCCCACGTCGGACCCGGCCGAGGGTTCGGTGAGGCACATGGTGCCGCCCCAGTGGCCGGTGAACATGTTCTTCAGGTAGACCTTCTTCTGGAGGTCCGTGCCGTAGTGCTCCACCAGCTTGGCCGCGCCGTGGCCCAGCATGGGATAGATGGAGAAGGCCAGGTTGGCGCCGGAGAAGAGCTCCAGGGCTGCGGCGGCCAGCACGATGGGCATGCCCTGGCCCCCGACTTCCGGGTCGTCCGCCACCGAGAGCCACTCGCCCTCGCACAAGAGCTTGTAGGCACGGTGAAAGGAAGGCGGCACGGTGACCTTGCCGTTGTCAAACCCGCAACCCTGCTGGTCGGACTCCTTGAGGGTGGGGAGGATCTCCTTCACCGCCAGGTTCCGGGCCTCCTTCATGAAGAGGTCGAAGGTCTTGGTGTTCAGGTCGCTGTAAATCTCGCTTTCGCATAGGCCGCCGATGGAAAGCTGCTCGTTCAGCACGAACTGGACGTCTCGGCGGTCGGATATCGCCTGGGCCATGATCTTGTCTCCTTTATGTGCTGGGCGCCCGGCCGGGAGCAGGGGCGCGCCGTTCGTTTTCCGGGAGGGCCGGCAGGCCGCCCCGTTTCTTGGAAAAAGCGGCGGCCCGGGCCATGGGAAGGCCCCCGAGCCGCCGGTATCCTCTCCGGAACATTCCGCGCCAAGGGGCTGGAAAACCTGGCATTTCCCCTGGCCCCCCGCCCCCTTGGGCACGCAATTTGCCGAGAATATTGAGCAAATGCTCTGTTTGCACAAAAGCGGTCAATTTGCAAGAGTTTTTTCCATCAAGCGATGGAGAGCAAAAAGATAGTAAACCCTATTTTTTCAGTTGGTTGCGCCCGACCCTTCCAGGGGGGGGGCCGCCGGGCAGGGGGCGGCTCCCGGCGGCCCGGTGCGGGTTCCCGGCCGCCGGTGCCGTTGGGCTCTTTTCCATTGACCCGGCAAAGTGGTCCTTGATTTTGCCCGCCCCGGGTGGTAGCCAAATTCCGGCCTTTGCCCGGGAAAACCCGGGCAGCCGGAGAACCTACGCCATGGCTCGGATTCCAAAAATTGACCGCCCCTTGCGGGTGTGCCTCCTGTCCTACCGCTCCAATCCCCACTGCGGCGGCCAGGGGGTGTACGTGAAGAACCTGGCCTGCGCCCTGACGAGCCAGGGGCACAAGGTGGACGTGGTCTCCGGCCCGCCGTACCCCGAGCTTTCCCCGGGCGTGACCCTCCACAAGCTCCCCGGCCTGGACCTCTACGATTCTGAAAACCCCTTCCGCATGCCGCGCCTCCTAGAACTGGCCGACCCGGTGAACCTCTACGAGTGGCTCTCCGTGTCCACCATGGGGTTCCCGGAGCCGCTCACCTTCGGCATCCGGGCCTGGAACTTCCTGCGCCGCCGGACGCACGACTACGATGTGGTCCACGACAACCAGAGCCTTTCCTACGGCGTCTGGGGCATCTCGAACTTCCTGCCCACCGTGGCCACCATCCACCATCCCATCACCGTGGACCGGGACGTGGCCGTTGCCTCGGTGCGGTCCTGGATCAAGAAGGCAAAGATCCGGCGGTGGTACGGCTTTGTGGGCATGCAGCTGAGGACCAGCCGCCACCTTTTGCGCACCATCACGGTTTCCGAGGCCTCCCGGCGGGACATCTGCCAGGTGTTCCCCATCCGGCCGGACACGGTGCGGGTGGTGCCCAACGGCGTGAACACGGACCTCTTCCGCCCCAGCCCGGGGGTGGCCCGGAACCTGAATCACGTCCTGGTGACCAACAGCGCCGACACCCCCTTGAAGGGGCTGTATCATCTGCTCAAGGCCGTGGACCAGGCCCGCAGGACCCGGCCGGACCTGAAGCTGGTGGTCATCGGCACCCCCAAGAAGGACGGGGGCATCCTGAAACTGGTGGCCGAGCTTTCCCTGGGGGACGTGGTGGAATTCACGGGGCGGCTTTCCGACGAGGCTTTCGCGCAACGCTTCGCCTCCTGCGGCATGGCCGTGGTGCCCAGCCTGTACGAGGGCTTCGGCCTGCCCGCAGCCGAGGCCATGGCCTGCGGCGTACCGGTCATCTCCACCACGGGCGGGGCCCTGCCCGAAGTGGTGGGGGACGCCGGGGTCCTGGTGCCCCCGGGGGACCCGGACGCCCTGGCCGCAGCCATCCTGGACCTGGCGGGCAACCCGGAAAAGGCCGGGGCCCTGGGCCGGGCGGGCTACGAGCGGGTCCTGCGCCTGTTCACCTGGGAGCGGGCCGCCCGGCTCACCACCGACGTGTACCAAGAGGCCATGGATGCTTACCGTCCGGTTTGAGCGCCTGGGCCTGGCCCCGGGAAGCCGGTTCCTGGATGTGGGCTGCGGGGGGGGCCGCCACACCTGCGAGGGCTATTCGCTAGTCGGCGTGACCAGCGTGGGGGTGGACCTGGACGAAGCCTCCGTAGCCATGACCCAGGGGCTTCTCTGCGGCATGGAGGAGGCGGGCATGGGCCGGGGCTCCTGGCACGTGGCCGTGGCCAATGCCGAAAGCCTGCCCTTTCCGGACGGCCATTTCCAGGCCATCGTCTGCTCCGAGGTCATGGAGCACGTGGCCGATCCCGGGGCCGCCGCCCGGGAACTGGCCCGGGTCCTGGCTCCGGGCGGCACTCTGGCCGTGTCCGTGCCCCGGTTTTTGCCGGAAAAGATCTGCTGGCTCTTGTCCGACGAATACCATTCCAACCCCGGCGGCCACATCCGCATCTTCCACAAACGCAGCCTCATCCCCCTGGTGGCCGCCGCCGGCCTCACCCCCCGCGGCCACCATTACTCCCACGCCCTCCACGCCCCCTACTGGTGGCTCAAATGCCTGTTCGGCGTGAACAACCCCGCCCACCCCGTAGTCAACGTCTGGCACCAGTTCCTGGTCTGGGACATCATGAAAAAACCCCGCCTCACCCGAACCCTGGACCGCCTGCTGAACCCGGTGATGGGGAAGAGTTTGGTTTGCTATTTCAGGAAGACTTGAGATGGTCGGGGGATCGGTGAGGGTGGCCCATGGCTTCCGGGTTGATTGCCCCGGGCCGTCATTCCGGTCAAGCCAACCCTGATCCGCTTCCAAAACCTTTTGTGCTGAGTACCCTGGCAACGGGTGCCAGCGGCACCCGGAAGTTTTTCAAGAGGCTGTTTGAAACCGCTATTGAGGGTTCACGAAACGGTTCACATACACGGTGCCGACCGTTCCGTTCGAATGCGTCCACACGGCCGTCACGTTTCCTTCCTGGTCGGTTCCCAGGGATATCGCCGTGCTTCCCGTGGTCCCCGCGTCGATGTCCCGGGGTGCTGACCAGGCTTCTCCTCCCGTTTCCAGGCGGCTGGCGTAGACACTGACCGTTGCTCCGTCATTCTGGGTCCACACGGTGGCCGCGTTTCCATCCTTATCCACGATCACCTTGGGCGCGTAGGCATGCCCCACTCCCTGGTCGATGCGCGTATAA
>JAHJUF010000323.1 GCA_018829095.1 Pseudomonadota bacterium
CGTGTGAACGCCCATGGCGTCCACGTTTTCGATGAAGCAGACCGTGATGAGCTGATTCTTCGCGTCCCGCACCACCTCCAGTTCCAGTTCCTCCCAGCCCAGGACCGATTCCTCGATGAGGATCTGGCCCACCCAGCTGGCGGAAAGGCCCCGGGAGGCGATAACCTCCAGCTCCTCCACGTTGAACACCATGCCGCCGCCCGTCCCGCCCATGGTGTAGGCAGGCCGCACCACCACGGGAAATCCCAGGTCCGAGGCGATCTCCTTGGCCTTTTCCACGGTGGTGGCCACTTCGCTCCTGCACATCTCGATGCCCAGGCGGTTCATGGTTTCCTTGAACGCCTCCCGGTCCTCGCCCCGGCGGATGGCGTCCTCCTGGACCCCGATGATCTGGACCCCGAACTTCTTCAGGACCCCCAGCCGGGCCAGCTCGGACGAAAGGTTCAGGCCGGTCTGGCCCCCCAGGTTGGGCAGGATGGCGTCGGGCCGCTCCTTTTCGATGATCCGGCTGATGCTCTCCACGTTCAGGGGCTCGATGTAGGTGAAGTCTGCCATGCCCGGGTCCGTCATGATGGTGGCCGGGTTGGAGTTCACCAGGACGATCTCGTAGCCCACCTGGCGCAGGGCCTTGCAAGCCTGGGTGCCGGAATAGTCGAATTCGCAGGCCTGGCCGATGATGATGGGCCCGGACCCGATGATGAGTACCTTGTGGATGTCGTCCCGCTTGGGCATGGGCATGGCTCCTTGGGTCAAAAGGGTTTTTGGACCAGGGGCAGCAGGGCGGTCCTATAAACAGTGAAAAAACAAGCTGCAAGCAGGCTGTTCAAAAGCGATGAAATGGAAGCCGCCCTGGCGGATGCGCGAATCCCGGAAAATGGGGCGCAACAAGGCGGATCGCGTTTTTCAACCCCCCGCTATCCGTAACTCTGGCCCTTCCAGCAATGCGTGCAGAGCTTTTCCTCGGGAAGTCCGATGGCCTCCACCATGTCGCCCAGACGTTGGTAGACCAGGCTGGTGAGGCCCATCTTCTTCCGGATCCACTCCGTGACAGCCGCCTGCCCTTCCGAACCATCCACCGCGAAATCCTCCACCCGGTCCAACGAACCGGTGAGGTCCATGACCGCCTGGAGCCCGGCCAGGGCCAGGGACGACTGGGACACGGAAAAGTTGTGGAAAATGCAGGGGAAGAGGAGGCACGGACAGGCGGGCCGCATGTGGACTTCCCGGGCCCCCAGGTCGAAGAGCCCCTGGATGGTGCCTTGAAGCTGGGTCCCCCGGACAATGGAGTCCTCACAGAAGAGGAGCCGCTTGCCGGCGATGAGCTCGGCCACGGGAATGAGCTTCATCCGGGCCACCAGGTCCCGGACCTTCTGGTTCTGGGGCATGAACGACCGGGGCCAGGTGGGGGTGTACTTCACAAAGGGCCTCTGGTACGGAATTTTCCGGGCGTTGGCGTAGCCGATGGCATGCCCCACCCCCGAGTCCGGGATGCCGGCCACGGTATCCACTTCCACCCTGTCCCGGGACGCCAGGGCCGCGCCGCATCGGTTCCGGGACGCCTCCACGTTGATCCCCTCGTAGGAGGATGCGGGATACCCGTAGTAGATCCACAAAAAGGTGCAGATCTGCATCCGGTCCCCAGCCGGGACGCGTGTCTCCCACCCGTCCGCCGTGATGAAGACCGCCTCGCCGGGGCCCAGGTCCTTTTCCACCGAAAAGCCCAGTTTGGGAAGGGAGCAGCTCTCCGACGCCACGGCCCAGGCGCCGTCCTTTTTGGCCAGGACCAGGGGCGTGCGGCCCAGGCGGTCCCGGGCCGCCCACAGGCCCTCCTTGGTGAGGATGAGGAAGGAACACGATCCCTGGACCGCCTCCTGAACGTTTTGGATCCCCTCCTCGATGCTGTCCGCCTGGCAGAGGAGCATGGCCACGAGTTCGGTGGGGCTGGTGGCGTCGCACCGGCTTTCCGTGAAAAACTGGCGACGGCTGAAGGCCTGGCCTGTGAGCTCTTCCAGGTTGTTGATCCGGCCCACGGTCACCACGGCGAAGGTGCCCAGGTGCGAGTTCACGATAAGGGGCTGGGGGTCCGTGTCGGAGATGACCCCGATGCCCGACCGCCCCTCGAACCGTTCCAGGTCCGATTCGAACTTGGAACGGAACGGATGGTTCTCGATGTTGTGGATGGCTCGTACGAACTCGCCGTTCTTCAGGAAGGCCAGGCCTCCCCGGCGGGTGCCCAGGTGGGAGTGATAGTCTGTGCCATAAAACACCTCGGGGACACAGTCCCTGTCCGCCACGCAGCCAAAAATCCCACCCATGAACCTCTCCCGGAAAAGAATGCAAAAGGGAAAAAGCCGGCCTGTAACCAGGACGATTTTATTCAGCGGAACTAATAGGGCATGTGGGTCCAAATGGCAAGGGGCCAGGGCCCCGAAATCCCTTGACACAGGCAAGGCGTGTTTGTTTTCATGGCATTATTGATGGAGATGGAAAACGTCGTCATCCCGGCGAAGCCTGCCCTCGCGAAAAAGGGGAGCAGGGACCCAGGGCTTTTTAACGCCCTGAAATAACTGGATTCCCGCTTTCGCGGGAATGACGGAGGGGATGAATTTCAGGCTTTTTGCATCTCCATCATTATTGCGAGAGCAACCCAAACGCCTTGCCCGGCAAGGCGTTGACCCTTTCATCAACAGCAAATACAGACAAACCCTTAATCCTGAGGAGACCGCATGAGACTGAAAAGAATCCTTACCGCCCTGGTCCTCATTTCCCTGCTCCTGCCAGCCACCGCCATGGCCAAGGACGTCAAACCGAACTCCGTTCCGGCAACGAACGTCAACGCCATCCTGCCCGAGGAAGAGGTCGCCGTGCCCCGCCTCAAGACCTATTTCGATGGGGCCTTTCTGAACTGCACCATTGACGAGGACGGGGATCTCCGCATCGAGGACGGGGGGCTCATCAGCTTTTGCACGGTGGACGAGGACAAGAAACTCCTCACCTTTTTCGCCCTGTTTCCCCTGAGAGCGAGCGCTCCCGAGCTGAAAAAACTCCAGCTGATCAACCAATGGAACGACCAGCTCATGATCGTCCGCTTCGCCATGTCCGATCCCACGACCCTGTGGTGCGACTACCAGTTCTCCTATGAGAAGGGCCTTTCCCCCTTCTTCCTGGTCAACAGCTACCGGCAGTTCCAGAGGGTCGTCATAGGCGCGGTAACCACCAGGGACCCGGACGACCTCGCCAGCTCGGACTCGGACTGATCCAGGCGGGACCGGCCACGACCCGATTCCGAAGAATCCAGCCGCCCCGCACTTCCGAAACGGAGCGGCTGGATTCTTCCGGAGTCTCTCCCTGAAAAAGGAGCCCCGCCCCCCTTTCCATCCCCTGCTTGCTTTTGCCTCCTTCCTGGCGGTATGGATGGGCGTTTCCCCGCTTTTTTTCATCCGCCCCGCCAGGGTGCGGCGCAAACCCGACACCACCCGACCCAAGGAGGTTTTTCATGCCCACCGAATCCGCCCAGGCGACCCTGGCCGTGCTCCGGGACCCCAGCCTGTTCAAGTGGTACGTCATCCCGCTCTTCGCCATCGTGGTCTACATCTACAACGTGGAGGTGAGCCGGAAGAACTGGGGCATGGTCCTGGCGGGCCTGGCCTTCTGGGGCATGGACTGGATCAACGAAATCGCCAACAGCCTGATCTTCCATTTCACCAACCACGCGCCCGTCTGGGGCGTGGCCAAGGAATCGGCCTTCGTGATCCTCATGGGCTTGAACATCGAGATCTGCTTCATGTTCGCCATCGCGGGCATCGCGTTCTGCAGGATCCTGCCCGAGGACAAGAAGCTGAAAATCCTGGGCATCCCCAACCGGCTTTTCATCGCGGTGGTGGCCTCGGTCTTCTGCGTGTTCGTGGAAATCCTCTTGAACGCCGCCGGGGCGCTCACCTGGGACTGGTCCTGGTGGAACACCCAGGTGCCGTACCTCATCTTCGTGTTCGGCTACATGCCCTTCTTCCTCATGAGCTTCTACGTGTACGACATGGAAGACACCAAAAGGCAGGTCCGCACCGTGGCCGGCATCTATTCCGTGGTTATCCCGGCGCTGGTGGTGTTCGGAGCGCTGGGCTGGATTTAGCGGGCCGCTCGTAAAAAAACAGAATGCGCCTACCCTCCCATGCCCCGGGAGGGTAGGCGCATCCCCTGTCCAACCTTGAAGATCCCTTGGATGGGTTCTAGTAATTCTCTCCGTCGTCCTTGACGTTGTCCACGCCGTCCAGGATTTCCTCGGCAAACTCCCCCACCTTTTTGTTCACCAGACGGATGGTTTCGTAGATGCCGCCCACGGTCTTGTCGTGGATGTCGTGCACGGACTTGGCCGTGTCCTGAAGGGGAGCGATCTCCTCCAGCCGGGAAAAGGGCATGTCCGCGATTTTCTTGTGGATCTCCTCCACGGACGTGACGCCCTTGTTCACCAGATCCTCCACGGTCTTTCTCAGTTGATTCCAACGGCTCATGGTCTTTCCTCCTTCGCGGGCTCGGAAAAGGGTTACTCACTCCCTAAGAATGCACTTTTCGGGAACGGGAATCAAACGCTCATGTTTTCCCGCAGGAATTGGGGTCCAGGCGAGGATGGGCGGCACCAGTCCCGGATCTGGCCGTAGACCTCGGGCCGCCAGGCCAGGGATATATGGCCCATATGGTGGAACACGCCCTGGCGCACCGGCACCGGGGCGGCAAAACCCAGGGCGCTGGGCTGGCGCACCATGCCGTCGCCAAAGAGCCAGTTCACGGCGTGCCCCGGCCGGGCCAGGCAGGCGGCGGCCAGGCAGTGCTCCACCCCCGGGACCGGAGAGCTTTTCGGGTCTTTGGGGCAAAGCCCGTGACGCAGGTCCTTGATCCCCTTGCTCCGAAAATCCAGGAAATCCGCCACGCCGTCAGCCAGGGGATGCTTGAACACCCGGAGGGCCCGGGTGGCGTGGTGGACCAGCTTTTCCAGGGGCGCCCCCAGGTGGGGCGAGCCCAGAAGGACGACCCGGGGCACCAGGGAAAGCCATGCGTGGTCCTCCTTCCGGGCGTGGGCCAGGGCGCAACGGATCACCAGGCCGCCCATGCTGTGGCCCACGGGAAGAATCTGGGCGATGCGCTCCGGGTAGACCTGGCCCAGGCGCTCCAGGAGTTCCGCCAGGCGGCGGCCGTTTTCCGCCAGGGGCAGGCCCGAATTGTACCGCACAAACAGGGTCGTGTGGCCCAGGTCCCGCTTCAGGCCGGGGCCGAAGTGTTCCCCGGTATGGGGGTCCGTAAAAATGGTCTCGGTGCTGCAGAGCCCGTGAATGAACACCGCCACCCGGTCCGAGGCATCCGGGAAGGCCGAGGCAAAGGACTCCCGGTCCCAGGCCAGGGGCCGGCCCTTGTGCACGAAGCCCATGGGCGTGGACAGGAAAAGGCCCTCCTCCTCCAGGTAGTCCCCGGCCAGACCATTTAACGCCGCCACGGCCGCTTCCATGGCCCGGCGGATGAACCGCCGCAGGCGAAAGGCCTTCCCCAGGCTCCGGGGAGGTTCCACCGTGACCTCTTCCTCGTAGGGAATCAGTTCCATTCCGGCTTCCATACGCCCTTCTCCTTTTCCCGAAGTTTCGCGCCCCGCCCTTCCGGGCTCCTTGGGCTCATGGGGAAAGAGATAGTCCCCGCAAAACTTTTTGTCAACCTAAAAGGCAAAAATAATAGCTCTAATTTTTGCCTATTGATGTAGCCGAAAAAAGGGGCTATAAAGAGGTCAAACCTGAACGCCAGGAGGAAAGCGCCATGACCATCAAAAAAATCGGGGACCCCCGCAACGAAAAAATCGCCATCCTGCGGGTCACCATACCCAAGCGGCTTTTGGACGAAATCCGGGAGGTCAAAAAGCTGTGCAAGGAACGGGGATTTTCCTTTGACATCAAACCCGACGTGGCCGAGGCCATCGAGGGTGCCATTGCCGAGGCCAGAAAGACCCTGGCCAAGGAGAAGGCGGATTGATCGCCCTGTCTTCGGGTTGGAAAGGCAGGGAAGTCTACGGAAGGCGAAGAAAAATCCCCCCTGCCCCCTTTGTCAAAGGGGGGGGGCGCTTGGAACGTTTTTCAAAAAGTCCCTGTTTTGGGCGGCGGTTCCAGGGGAATGGAGCCTATCTCTTCCGGGTTTTGCCTTCCCGGACGCCGATCAAGCCCCGCTTGCCCAGGTCCAGAAGAAACCGGGTCACTGCCAACTCGGCCTCGGCCGGGTGGAGGGAGAACTCTTTGGCAAAGCTCTTCACGATGGCGGAAACGCTCCTTTGGCCGTCCACCATGGCCCAGACCGCCGCGCCCATGCTGTCCAACTGGACCTTGCGGGTCCGGGCCCTTTCCTCGGGCAGGCCCAGGCGCCGGGCCGCCCGGGCGAACCAGGGCTTCCACACCACAGGATAGGACAGGAGCAATCCCCCCCCGGCCACCAGGGACTGGCCAACCTCCCGGTTCTTCTCGGGCACGGCCTCCATGGCCTGGTCCCGGGACCAGTCGATGAGAGACTCCTTTTCCGAACCCATGGACTTTTCCCTTTGGAGCGATTGTCAGGAGTGTTGCCGTTCCGGGTTGGCGGCCAATAGCCTCGGGCCGTCATTCCGGCGAAGGCCGGAATCCAGAAAAAAGGCCGAAGCCCTAAAAAAGCCCAGGCGACACGGAATTCCCAATCCGCCCCAATCCCAATACGGGCAAGGCGTTAGCCTGTTGACCAGACTGGATTCCGGCCTTCGCCGGAATGACGGGAGGCGGCGTCCCGGTTAGGGGCAAAAAGGCATTTCCCTCCCATCTTGCATCAGACAAAACTTTTGACAGCCACTCCGAGCGTAATACCCGGGCCGCCCGGCCTCACCGCCCGCGCCCTCCACGCCCTTTCCCCCGGCTCCCCTTGCCCTTGGGGATGCCCAGGCAGGCCTTCTGGGCCGCCCGGCCCTTTTCCGTGCGCTCCACGAAAATCTTTTGGCCCTCTGGGTCCCGGCCCGTGTGGAACATGCAGGTGGACCACGTACCGGGCGTGGGTGTGAAGATCTGGACCTGACGGGGGACCACGGCCAATTCCCTGCGCACGAACCGGGAGAGGGCCTCCATGTCCGTCCGGGAGCAACCCGGATGGGCGGCCATGAAGTAATAAGTGAGAAACTGGTCCCGGCCCAGGCGGGCGTTAATATCCCCATACAACTCCCGGAAATGCAACAAACCTTCGGGCCCGGGCTTGCCCATGAGGGAGAGGACCTGGGGGGCGCAGTGTTCCGGCGCGATCTTCATCTGGCCGGACAGGTGGCGCTCCAGGACCCGGGCCAGGTATTCCGGTCCCTTGGGGTCGGCCAGGACCAGGTCGTGGCGCACCCCCGAGGCCACAAAGGTTTTCCGCACGCCCGGCAGGTCCGCCACCCGGGCCAGGAGGTCGCCGTGACGGCGGTGGCCGAATGCGAGATGGGGGCAGGGTTCGGGGAACAGGCACGACCGGTCCGAACAGGCCCCGGCCACGCCGTGCTTTTTGCACCGGGTGCCGTACATGTTGGCCGTGGGGCCGCCCAGATCGGAGATGATCCCGGTGAATCCCGGAAGACCAGCCAGGCGTTGTGCCTCCCGGACCACGGACTCCGGGCTCCGGGACACCACCTGGCGGCCCTGGTGGGTGGAGATGGCGCAGAATCGGCAATCCCCGAAACAGCCCCTATGGCTGGTGATGGAAAACCGGATGGTGGCAAGGGCCCGGACCTCGCCCTGCCGGGCGTCCAGGGGGTGGGCGTCCCTCATGTAGGGCAACTCGTTCCACTGGTCCAGTTCGGCCTGGGTGGGGGGCGCGGCCGGGGGGTACTGGACCAGGAACCGGGTATCCTGGCGCTGGCAGAGGACCGGGCTTTCGGGAAGCTGGTTTTCGGAAAACAGGCCGAAGGCCTCGGCAAACAGGGCAGGGTCGGATCGGACCGCCTCGTGGGAGGGAAGCGTGAGGCTCCCGGGGGGAGCTTCCGCCATGGCCAGGCAGGTGCCCGGGATGCCCGCCCAGTCCCGCCCCTCGTCCATGGCCCGGGCAATGGACAGGGCCGCCCGTTCCCCCATGCCATAGACCAGAAGGTCGGCCTTGGCGTCGAACAGGATGGAGCGCCGCACGGAGCCGGGCCAGGCGTCGAAATGGGAAAACCGCCGGAGGCTGGCCTCCAGGCCCCCCAGGACGATGGGCGCGGTCCCGGAAAAGGCTGCTCGGATGAGGTTGGCGTACTTGATGACCGCCCGGTCCGGCCGCCGGTTGTTTTCGCCTCCCGGGGTGAAGTCGTCGGAGCGGATGCGCTTTCCCAGGGCCGTGCGGTTGGCCACCAGGGAATCCACGCAGCCCGAGGTTACGCCCCAGAACAGCCGGGGTTCCCCCAGGCGGCGGATGTCCGCGTCCGTGGACACGTCCGGCTGGGCGATGATCCCCACCCGGAAACCCGCAGCCGCCAGCACCCGCCCGATGACCGCCGCCCCGGACTGGGGCGCGTCCACGTAGGCGTCCCCGGTCACCAGCACCACGTCCGCCCGGTCCCACCCCAGGCGTTTCATCTCCTCTTGGCTGGCGGGCAAAAACATGGAAACCTTCTCGCCAATTTCCCCGAATGAATAGCGCCTGGCATCAGAACTCGATGGACCCCGGGGTCCGGGGGTACGGCACCACGTCCCGGATGTTGGTCACCCCGGTCACCAGCATGAGGAGCCTCTCGAAACCCAGGCCGAAGCCCGCGTGGGGCACGGAGCCAAAGCGGCGGCTGTCTACGTACCAGCCGTAGTCCTCCGGGTTCATGCCCAGGGACTCCATGCGGGAAAGGAGCACGCCCAGGCGCTCCTCCCGCTGGCTGCCGCCCACGATCTCCCCCACCCGGGGCACCAGGACATCCATGGCCGCCACGGTCTTTTCGTCGTCGTTGACCCGCATGTAAAAGGGCTTGATGGACAAGGGCCAGTCGTGGACGATGACGGGCTTCTTGAAATGGACCTCGGTGAGGAACCGCTCGTGCTCGCTCTGGAGGTCCCGGCCCCATTCCACGGGGAACTGGAATTTTGCCATAGCCCTGGAAAGGATGTCCACGGCCTCGGTGTAGGAAATCCGGGCAAAAGGCTCCCGGGCCACGGTGGCCAGGGTGGCTTCCAGGGTCTTGTCCACGAAGCGGGTGAACACGGAGAGGTCTTCGGCAAGGTCCGTCAGGACGGTTTCCGCCAAGTGGCGCACCAGGGCCTCGGCCAGGTCCATGTCCTGGGCCAGGTCCCCGAAGGCGATCTCCGGCTCCACCATCCAGAACTCCGCCGCGTGGCGGGAGGTGTTGCTGTCCTCGGCCCGGAAGGCGGGACCGAAGGTGTACACGTTGCCCAGGGACAGGCAGAACATCTCCACGGCCAACTGGCCGGAAACCGTGAGATAGGCGGGCTTGCCGAAGAAATCCTCTCCGCGGGACCCGGCCCGCACCTCGAACAGCTCGCCCGCCCCCTCGCAGTCCGAGGACGTGATGATGGGGGTGTGGACCCAGAGGAAGCCCCGCTCCCCCAGGAACTGGTGGATGGCCATGGCCATGGCGGAGCGGATTCGGAAGAGCGCCCCGTACTTGTTGGTCCTGGGCCGCAGGTGGGCGATGGAGCGCAAAAACTCGTCGGAATGGCGCTTCTTCTGGAGGGGGTAATTTTCCGGACAGGCTCCCACCAGGACCACGGTTTCGGCCCGCAGTTCCCAGTCCTGGCCCTTGCCCGGGGAGGCCACCATGTCCCCGGCCACCTCCACGGCCGCGCCGGTGGACAGGGCCGCGGCCGTATCGTAGGCTGCGGACGGCGCGTCGGCCACCACCTGGAGGTTTTTCAGGCACGAGCCGTCGTTCACCTCCACAAAGGCGAAGTCCTTGTGATCCCGCACGGTGCGCACCCAGCCCCGGACCAGGACCCGGCCCAGGGGCGCGGCGGCGGAAAGGAGGTCTTTCACCCGGACAGGGGCAATGCCTTGGCCTTGGTTCTGCATGGTGCTACTCTCCGCAAAAAAAGAGGGAGGGCTCATGGGCGAACCCAAAAAAATCGTGCTTTCAGCCTCCAGGCGCACGGACATTCCCGCGTTTTACATGGACTGGTTCATGGACCGGTTGCGCCAGGGCTCCTTTGAACTGGAAAACCCCTTTTCCCGGGCCGTGACCACAATAAGCGCCCGGCCCGGCGATGTCCACAGCATCGTGTTCTGGTCCAAGGACTATGGCCCGTTCCTCTCGGCCGACCGGGACCGGGAGCTTGACCGCCTGGGTTATTTCCCCTTTTTCCTCTTCACCGTCAACTCGGAGTCGTTGGACCTGGAGCCCTGGCTGCCTCCCCTGGCCGCCCGCCTGGACCAGCTCCGCGCCCTGGCCGGTCTCCACGGGGGGGCCGTGACCTGGCGGTTTGACCCCCTCTGCTTTTTCGAAAAAAACGGCGAACCCGGGGACAACCTCGCGGACTTCGAGAAAATCGCCCGGGCCGCGTCAAAAGCTGGAATCAGCCGGTGCGTGACAAGCTTCATGGACCCCTACCGCAAGATCGCCAAACGCTTGGCTTCCCAGCCGGGGTTTGCCTTCCGGGAGCCTTCCCCGGAGGAACGCGCCGCGGTGCTGGGCGGGATGAAGGAGATCCTGGACAGCTTTTCCATCTCGCTTTTCCTGTGCTGCGAAAAGGAACTCCTGGAATCCCTGGGCCCGGAATCCGGCATCCGGCCCCACGCCTGCGTGGACCACGCCCTCCTGGCCGGGCTTTACGGC
>JAHJUF010000324.1 GCA_018829095.1 Pseudomonadota bacterium
CGTGGACCAGGGCATGTGCGGTTACGCGAACGATCTTGAGGCCGGCCGGGAGCACCCCCGGGCCGGCAAAACCCCCCTGGTGGTGCGGAGCCTGAGCGTGCAGGGCCCGGGGCGGTGCGATCTGGTCATCAGCAGCGCGGACGCCGCCAAAATCCGGGAAGCCTCGGAAAACATGGTCTTTTTGCGCAAGTGCCGGGTGGTGGTGATTTTGGACGCCGCCGGGGCGGGCTGCGTTCAGGCCGGGGAGGCTCCATGAGGCTGAGGTTTCTGGCCGGACTTTTGGTCCTTGCTCTCCTTGGGGGAGCGGGCTGCGTGTCTCCCGAGATCCGGGGAAGTTTGGGCACCCCGGATCTCCACATGGAAAACGGGAAGAAATTCCTGGAGATGGAGAAGTACGGGGACGCCCTCCGGGAGTTCGAGCGGGCCTGGGAGCTGAATCCCCGGCTTTCGGAAGCCGGGGTGGGCATTGCCCTGGCCTCGGCGGGTCTCATGGATTACCCGGCGGCCGAAGCCGCCCTGGAACAGGCCGAGCGGGACTCCTGGCTGGACGGCAGGGCGTCCGGGGTGGCCGTGGGGCGCATCCGGGTACTCACCATGGGCCGGGAACGCATCTCCGGCGACTGGCTGGCCAGGGCTGAAGACGCCTTCCAGAGGGCCCGGCGCCTGGACCCGGACTCCGACGCATCGTGGTACGCCATGGGCCTTGCCCACAAGATGGCCTTTGATCTTTCCGAGGCGAAGCGCATGTTCGCTGCGGTGATCCAGAAAAACGGTCCTCATGCCCAGAAGGCCGACGCCCAGTTCGCCCTGATCCAGCGCATGGAACTGGCCGGCGCCCAAACCGAGGCCGGGCGCCAGGCGCTCCTCTCGGAGAGTCTGTCCCGGGGCCAGGCTGCGGCGCTGCTCATCCGGGAGCTGGACGGGACCCGGTTCCTGAGCCAGGGCACCATTGCCCGTCTGGACCCCACGGATGCGGCGGGCCACCCCTACGAGGCGGAGATCCTGGCCGTGGCGGCCATGGGCATCCACGGGCTCATCACCTACCCGGACGGCACCTTCCGCCCGGATGAACCCGTCACCCGGGGCCACTTCGCCCAGATCCTGGAGGACGCCCTCATCCGGGCCACCGGGAGCCGGGGCCTGGCCCACGAGTTCGCGGGCAACAGCTCCCCCTTTCCCGATGTTCCCAAGGGCTCTCCCTGGTTCAACGCCGTCATGGTTTGCGCCACCCGAGGCCTCATGCACACCCGGGACCTCGCCGCCGGCCGCTTCGCCCCCACGGACCCCGTGTCCGGCCCCGACGCCCTCCTGGCCGTCAAGGCCCTGAAACGGCTCATCAACTCCTGACCTTCCCCGCCCCCTTTTCCCGCATTTCCTCTTGCCCGAAAATCCTCCAGAGTGTATCAGGGGCAATCCCGGGCCCCGGGCGGGGGTCCATTCCATCCATAAAAAGGAAGGCTCTGGAGAGCGCACAAAGGCAAAAAAAACTCTCCGGGGAAAAACGTACATGGCTTCCATAAGGCCGTTTCACGGCATCCTTTACGATTCCGAAAAAATTCCGGACCTCTCCCTGGTGGCCACCCCTCCCTACGATGTCATCTCCCCGGAGATGCGGGAGGATTATTACCGCCGCCACGAGAACAACATCATCCGCCTGATCCTGGGAAAGGGCTGCGAGGGGGACACGGACCAGGACAATCCCCACACCCGGGCCGGGGCATATCTCTCCAGGTGGCTCACCGAGGGGGTTCTGGCGCGTGACCCAGAACCGGCCCTGTATCTCACCAGCCAGACCTTTGACCTGGAGGGCCGTCCCGTGACCCGCCTGGGGCTCCTGGCCGCCGTGCGCCTCTCCCCCTTTGAGGAGGGCGTCATCCGGCCCCACGAGAAGACCTTTTCCAAGGTGAAATCCGAGCGTCTGGCCCTCATGCGCCAAACCCGGGTGAACGACAGCCCGGTGTTCGCCCTGTGTCCGGACCCGGACCAGGACCTGTTCGCGTTCTACGAGGCCCGGGCCGCAGGCGAGCCTGACCGGGTCTTCACGGACGACACGGGCCAGGTCCACCGCATGTGGCGGCTGGGTTCCCCGGAGGATGCCAGCCTGGCCGCGAGCCTCTTCGCGGACCGGTGCCTGGTCATTGCCGACGGGCACCACCGCTATGAGACGGCCTTGAACTTCATGCGGGAGACCGAGGCCCGGGAAGGCTCCCTCCCCGAGGACCACCCGGCCCGGTTCGTCATGATCTACCTCTGCTCCATGGCCGACCCCGGCCTGGTGATCCTCCCGGCCCACCGCATGGTGCACCGCCTCCCCCAGGGCGCGGCGGACCGGTTTTTTGAGCAGGCCGGGGAGTTTTTCGACCTGCGCGTCCTCCCGGAGAAAGCCGATTCCAAGGAAGCTGCCCGGGAGATCACCCGGGCGCTTGCCGTTGAAAAGGACCGGGTGTCCATGGCCGCCGTGTTCTCCGGCCGGGCCCCGGTGGTCCTCACCGTCAAGGACGGAGTCATGGACCGGCTCTATGGGGACGAGCTCCCCGGTCCCGTGCGGGGGCTGGACGTTACGGTCCTGGCCCGGCTGGTGTTCATGGACCTCCTGTCCCTCACCGCCGGGGATCTCGACGACGCCACCCTCATGCACTACACGGTCCAGGCCCCGGAGCTGGTGGAAAAAATCCGGTCCGGGGTCCATGAAGCGGGATTCGTCTTGAACCCCACGGGCATCCAGGACGTGCGCCAGGTGGCTGAAGCCGGTTTTACCATGCCCCGGAAATCCACCTACTTCTTCCCCAAGGCCATAACCGGCCTGGCGATGAAAGGCCTGGAATAAGGCGCTACGGGACTTTTGGGCCGGGAATGCTTTCAGCGCGTTGACAAGGACCGGCTGCGGTGATAAGAATTTATGGTTCCGGGTTCCTGTACGGGTTTTCCCGGGATGCCTTTGAACGATTCTCCGCCCGATGCCGCCGGGCGGCAAGATTCATGCTTAGATCGAAAAATATAGTAAGGGAGGTGATTCCTTGGGCAGCGTGATCAAGAAGCGCAGGAAAAAGATGCGCAAGCACAAACACAGAAAACTCCTGGCCCGCACGCGTCACCAGCGCAAGAAGGGCAGATAGGGGTAACCCGGAAAGCACGGGTCTCAACTGCTTGCCGCGTTTTCCGAAAAGCCCGTTTCACCAAGCCTTCACCCCCCAAAAAGGAACCGCACCACCCCTCCGGGCGGTGCGGTTCCTTTTTTTTGGGGCTGCTTCCAAAAAAGATTTCGTCATGAGATGAAGCGAAGAATTCCAGGGCGGCGTCAGCGAAAAAAAAGGCCCACAGGCGTGGCAGAGCCACGTCGAGGACCTTTTTTTCGCTGACGCCGCCCTGGGGTTTTGCAGCCCCTAGGCGGGCAAAAATTCCGCGTTCTTGTTTCGTCAATTCCCCGAGGGGTCCTTCAGGTATCTCAGGAACTCGCTGTCCGTGGAGAGCACCAGCCGGACATCCTTGCCCAGGCTTTCCCGGTACAGCTCCAGGGTGCGCAGGAAGGAATAGAACTCCGCATCCCGGCCAAAGGCCGTGGCGTAGATGGCCGCTGCCTGGCCGTCGGCCTTGCCCTTGACTTCCTGGGCGGTCCGGTAGGCCTCCGAGGTGATGCGCTTGAGTTCCTTCTCTTTCTCGCCCAGGATCTTCCGGGCCTCGCCCTGGCCCTCGGAGCGGAACTTCTCCGCTATCTGCCTGCGTTCGGCGATCATCCGGTCGTACACCGAGCGCCTCACCTTCTCGATGTAATTTAACCGCTTGATCTTCACGTCAACCAGCTCGATGCCGAAGTCGGCGAGCTTGGCCGCTGCGGCCTCCTTGATGCGCTCGGTGATCTGCTGGCGGCCCACCAGGACTGTGCCCAGGGGGCTCTGGTCCACGAACTCCGTGCTGTCCTCGAAGGTGTCCAGCTTGCGGTCGGACTTCCTCACCGTCTCGATGAGGGGCTCGGAGGTGATGGCGTTTCGCACCGCCGGGTCAATGATCTCGTCTAAGCGCTTGAGCGCTGTTTCCACCGTGCCCGCGGTCTGGAGGAAGGCCTTGGGGTCCACGATGAGCCAGCGGCCGAAGGCGTCCACCCAGATGTAGGTCTTGTCCAGGGTGGGGATCTCGCCGGTCTCGCCGTCCCACTCCTGGAGGTTTTTGGGGAACTTGTTGGCCACTTCCAGGACCGACAGCTTCCAGGCCAGGCCCGGTTCGGTGATGGGCTCACGCACGAGCTGGCCGAAACGGGAGATGACCACCTGCTCAGTCTCGTCCACAACGAAGAAGGAGGTGGAAAGAAGGAATCCGGCCGAAACGATGATGGCGGCTACAATCCATCCTTTGGTATTCATTTCGCGCCTCCTTGTCCAACATCGCCCATCTGGAGAAGGGGCAGGAAATTCTTCTGATCCTCGTCCAGGATGTACTTGTCCCCCAGGTTGGGCAGCACGTCCCGGAGCGTCTCCAGGTACAGCCGCCGCCGGGTCACGTCCGGGGCCTTGGTGTATTCCTCGTACAGGGCCAGGAACCGGGACGCATCGCCCTCGGCCCGGTTGACCCGGTCCGTGGCGTAGCCTTCCGCGCCCCTCACCGTGCGCTCGCCCTCGCCCTTGGCCTGGGGAACGGCCTTGTTGTACTCCTCCCGGGCCTGGTAGATCATGCGCTCCTTTTCCTGGACCGCCTGGTTCACCTCGTTGAAGGAGGATTGGACCGGCTGGGGCACGTTGGTGGTCTTCATTTCTATGGTGCGGATCACCAGCCCGGTGTCGGCCTGGTCCAGCTCCTTCTGGAGCAGGCCCTTGGCCTCCTCGGCGATCTCCATGCGCTTGCTGATGACCTCGTTGATGCTCCGGTCCCCCACCACCAGGCGCATGGAGGACTCGGAAAGGTCCCGGAGAGTGTTGCGCACGTTGGACACCCGGAAAAGGTACTTGTAGGGGTCCTGGACCCGGTACTGGACGATCCAGGGCACCACGGCCACGTTCAGGTCCCCGGTGAGCATGAGGGAAACATCCTCGGCGCCCTCATCCATGACCGAGCGCTGGCCGGCCTGGACTCCCTCAAACTCCTCCTTCATGACCGTCAGCACGTTCACCTTGGTGACCTTCTCCACTCCAAAGGGGATCTTGAAGTGAAGTCCCGGCCCGGTGGTCTGCATGTACTTGCCAAAGCGCTGGACCACGCCCTTTTCGTTGTTCTCCACCTTGTAGGCGGATGAAAAGAGCCCCATCGCCAAAAGGACCACCACGGCCAGGCCGAGGACGGTACGGGGCTTGAACTCCTTCATGCGGGCGAATATCTCGTCCAACTGGGGCGGAGCAGGTCCGCCCCCGCCCCCACCGCCTTGATGCCTTTGCTGCTCCTTCAGTTTTTCCCAGTCCCAGGACATGGTTGTCTCCTCAAGGGGTTTTGGGGTGAATCCTTTGATCCCCGTTTTTCCGGATACGCCCCATCGCTCATGGATGGAGAATCTTAGGAAACATAGGAGATGCAGGGGGCCGCGTCAAGGATACTTCGTCCGGCCAGGCTTGACAGCCGCCCGCCCGGGCCGGATAATCACCGCCATGGCCGGTTTCCGCAAAAACTCCGAACCCACCCCCCTGGCCGATGTCCTGGCCGGGTTGCTCAAGAAGCGTCTGGCCCCGGATGCCCGCCTTTCCCGGATCTGGGAGGCCTGGGAGTCCCTGGCCGGGCCGGAGATGGCCAGCCACGCCCGGCCCGCGTCCATCAAGAAAGGCATCCTCTTTGTCACCGTGGACTCGGCCCCCATGGCCCAGGAGCTTTCCTACCGGAAACGGGAGCTGAAAAAGTCCCTGAACCAGGCCCTGGGAGCGGATCTGGTGGTGGATGTCCGGTTCAAGGTGGGCGTCCTGCCCAAAACCGGGCCAGGCGAGAAATGAACACCATGCCCCCGCCCGGAGATCTCACGGAAGACGCCATGTTCGGGGGCCGGGTCCGGGTCCTCCAGCCGAGGAAGGGCTACCGGTTCTCCATAGACGCAGTGGCCCTGGCCGCCTTCATCCCGGCCGGAACCGGCCAGACCCTGGTGGACCTGGGCACCGGCTGCGGGGTCATCCCTCTCCTGGCAGCCCATCGGATTCCCGGGCTTTCGGCGGTGGGGGTGGAGATCCAGGAGGATCTCGCGGCCATCGCCCGGCAAAACGTGGAATTGAACGCCATGGGGGACCGGGTTTGCGTGGTCCGGGCGGACTTCACGGCCCTGCCCGCCCCCGGGGTGCCGCGCCGGGCGGACCTGGTGTGCGCCAACCCTCCTTACCGTCCTCTGGGCCAGGGCAACGTGAACCCCCATTCCCAGAAGGCCCTGGCCCGCCACGAACTGGCCGCCACCCTTTCGGACGTGGCGGCGGCGGCGGGAAAACTCCTGGCCTCCCGGGGGCCCCTGTTCCTGGTGTACCCGGCCCAACGCCTGACCGACCTGTTTTTTACCCTCCGGCAGGCCCGCCTGGAGCCCCGGCGCCTTCGCCTGATCCACACCCGGGCCTTGGACCCCGCCCGCCTGGCTCTGGTGGAGGCCGTGAAAAACGCCGCCCCCGGCCTTTCGGTGGATCCGCCCCTGGTCCTGTACGAACCCGGAGGCGAATACACGGCCGAGACCCGGGACATACTCTACCCCGTGGATTGATTCGGGGCCCCTGGTTCCCTTCCGAAAAAAATCTTTTCAATCCGCGCCGAATACCAGATAATAGGTCATTCGGAAGTATCCCCCCATTCACGGAAAGCGCCCGCCCCTCCCGGGCGCGCGGGAGAGAGCCATGCCCAGAAGACACCGCATCAAAAAGACCCGCATCCTCCTGTTCGGGCTGCCTTTCCTGATCGTGGCGGCCATCGCCGTGGGGGACATCACCCAGTCGGAATGGTTCGACCCCACGGTGGGGAGCCGGCTGACGCGCATGGTTGTGACCCACTACCTGGCCCCGAAGTTTTCTTCCGAATCCACGGTGGAAGGCACCCGGGAGGCCCTGGACACCATCACCAGACTGACCATCCTCCCCAAGGGCACCCAGGTGCAAAGGCTGGAGGTCGCCGGGCGTCCGGCCGAGTGGGTCCTGGCCTCCTCGGTCCTGCCCTTTGCCCGGAAAACCATCCTCTACATCCACGGCGGCGGGTTCTACTGCGGGTCCGCATCCACCCACCGGGAGCTGGCCGCGCGCATCTCCCGGGCCGCCGGGGTCCGGGTCCTGGTGCCTGAATACCGCCTGGCCCCGGAGCACAAGTACCCGGCCGCCAACGAGGACTGCCTGAACGTGTACAAGTGGCTTCTGGATCACGGGGTGGAGTCCAAAAACATCACCATCGGCGGGGACTCGGCCGGGGGGTGCCTGGCCCTCATGACCCTGCTTTCCATCCGGGACCAGGGCCTGCCCATGCCGGCGGCGGCCTTTTTCCTTTCGCCCCTCACCGACGCCGTGCACCAGGACGGGGAGACCTACACCCGCCTGGCCGAGGTGGACCCCTGGTTCGACCCACCCGCCGTGGCGCTCCACATGATCCGCTACACCGGGGACAAGCCCCCGGAAGACCAGCCGGAAATCCTGTCGCCGGTGAACATGGACCTCTCGGGCCTGCCCCCCCTGTTCATCCAGGTGGGGAGCGACGAGATCCTCCTGTCCGATTCCACCCGCCTGGCCGAGCGGGCCCAAAAGGCCGGGGTGGACGTCACCCTGGAGGTCTGGCCCCACATGTGGCACGTGTTCCAGAGTTTTGGGGTGATGGTCCCCGAGGCCCGCCAGGCCATCGACAACATCGGCGCCTTTGTCCGGAAGAAGATGGCGTAAAGAGGGCGGATGTTCGAGCTGTTATCCAGGGGAGGTCTTTTGAAAGCGCGGATCAAGCCGGGTTCCCCCATTGTCACCCCACGGAACCGTCGCTTCCGTGGGGACCCCGACGAAAAAGGGGGGCAGGGGGGATTTTTTCTGCGTTTCAGCGGGTTGGGCAGAACCTCGCTGGCCTCCCTGGAAAAACAGAGAGGCAAATCCGCTGGGGGCGTACCGCTATTGGCAATCCCCCGAGTCGGGTAATGCGTGGAGTTTCATCCGTGTAAAGCCCTCGCCCCTGGGGCGGAGGCCTGTTTATTTGATCGCCGCGTACACCGCCAGCAGCATCCCCAGCGAAGCCAGCAGCAGCCCCGAGGCGTGACCCAGGGCCTTTCGTTTTTCCTGGCCGAAGTCCGAGCCGTACCAGCGGATGGCCCCCACCAGCACCGGGGCCCAGGCTGCGGACCCGGCCCCCACCCCGGCCACCAGCACCGAGGTGGCCAGGTAATCCCCCCTCCAGCCGTGGACCCCCAGGGCCGAGAAGGTCACCGTGAACACCAGGATGGGCATGGGATTCAAGGCCATGATGAAGAAGGAGGACCAGAAGGCCCCCCATATACCGGGCTTCGGCTTCACCTTTTCCAGGCGGCGGGATTTGGCGGGGCCCCGCTCGGGGCTGTGGCCGGAATACATGTGCAGGCCGAAGAACACCAGGACCAGTCCGGCGGCGGACTGGATCCAGGCGTGCTCGGTCTCCAGGAAGGTGGACAGGAAGGCGATGGAAAGCCCGGCCAGGGAGCAGTAAACCAGGTCCGCCAGAGCCCCTCCCAGGACCGAGGCCAGCCCTGCGGCCCGGCCCTGGGTGATGGTGTACCGGAGCGCCAGCACTCCCACCGGGCCGATGGGCGCGCAAACAAGGAGTCCGGCGAAAAAGCCCTTGATGAAGATGAGCAATGGCATCCGCTTTCTCTACACCTTTTTGGAAAATTAATTAACCGGAAACCTTCGGCCCGGAGATTTTGCCCGGCCGGAGGGGGCGTCCGGCCGATGCCGTTCTCCAGGGAGGCCGTGCTATTTTGATGTCGTCATGCGCCGGGTTCCATGGTATGAGTCATTCTGGAAAGTTTTCCAAACTAAAGCCAGCGGCGCCGGCCTTTCCCACCATGAAGAGGCCGGTCCGCCGGGAGATGCGCCATGGACTCCAGCAAGACCCCCTCGCCCAAACCGGCCGCTACCGCCAAGAACCCCGGCAGCCCCAAGCCTCCGCCTGTCAGGAGCCCCTCCTCAGCCCGGGATATCCAGGGCCTGAAGGGCGTGCGCAGGGTGGGGCGCTACGAGATCGCCCGGGAGTTGGACCGGGGCGGCATGGCGGTGATCTACCTGGGGTGGGACCCCTACATCAAGCGCAACGTGGCCATCAAAATCTCCCAGCCGGGCACTCAGAAGGCCCGGGAGCGGTTCTTTGTGGAGGCCCAGTCCGTGGGGCGGCTCTCCCATCCCAACGTTGTGGCCCTCTACGACGCCGGGGTGTACGGCAACTTCTGCTACATGGCCATGGAGTACATGGAGGGCGGCAGCCTCGCGGCCTGGTGCGCCCCGGACAAGCTCCTGCCCGTGCGCCACGTGGTGGAGGACATCATCGCCGTGGCCAACTCCCTGGACTATATGCACAAGCGGGGCATGATCCACCGGGACGTCAAGCCCGCCAACATCCTCCTGGACGCAGAGGGCACGCCCAAGATCACGGACTTCGGCATCACCCTGGATGTGGGCCAGGCGGTGGACGCGGGCTTTTGCGGCACCATCCGCTACATGAGCCCCGAGCAGCTGCGCGACAAGGGGCTTTTCCAGAACACGGACATCTTCTCCCTGGGGGGAGTGCTCTACGAACTCCTTACCGGGCAAAAGGCCTTCCCCGGCAACAGCCGGGACGCCGTGATCCGCCACATCGTGGAAAAGGACCCCGAGCCCCTGGAAAAGATCCGGCCCGAACTGCCCCGGGCCCTGGTGGAGGTGGTGCGCAAGGCCCTGGAAAAGGACCCCAAGGTCCGGTACCAGAACTGCATGGAAATGGCTTACGAACTCCAGGTGGTGCTTCGGGCCCTCACCCACCAAGCCCCGGCCGAGCATGAGAAGGCCAAGGACGTGGTGGAGTACGTGGGCAGCGTCCCGTTTTTCCAGAACTTCACCCGGGACCAGATCGGGAAGCTGCTGGCCGCCAGCCACATCCAGAAGGCGGCCCAGGGGGATGTGGTGGTGGCTGAGGGCGAGGTGGACGACACGTTCTACGTAGTGCTCTCCGGGCGGCTCAACATCGTCCGGGACGGCCGGGAGGTGGCCAAGGTCACGGTGGGGGAATGTTTCGGCGAAATGGCCTATATCGGCCGCCAGCCCAGAATCGCCACGGTCACGGCCGACATGGACTGCGTGCTCATCAAGATCTCCGCCGCCCTCCTGGAACGCGCCCCCGGCCCCATCCAGCTAAGATTCTACAAAAATTTCGCCAACTTCCTGGTCCAACGCCTCTCCAGCCACCTGAGAGGCCGCGAAGGCAACGATCCCGCCAAGTCGTGAGGGGATTCGGAAAAGGAGGAAAAAAAAGGGAACCAAGAAAAAAAGCAGGAAACGCAGATCACGCAGATTGTAAAAGATCATAAAGGGTTACAAAAAGTTGAAAAGGCTCCACCCCTCAAAAAAGTCCCCCTGCTGCAAAGGGAAAAGCCCCCCTTTCCCAAAGGGGGGTTGGGGGGATTCGCGGCAAGCGGCTGAGCGCGGCCCGAAATCTCCTTCATGGGCACACCGAACTCAAACCCATCTCGCCCAAATCAAAAGGGAGGACCCCCATGAACCGGGAGCCCGCCCTTTTTTGCTTGATGCTGCCGGATGATCCTGGCGGATCAGCCGTCGATAATCACGCCGCCGGACAGGACAATATCGTCCATGCGGCCCGAGCCACGGACCAGGAGGCGGTTCACCTCGATAATGGTATTGCCCGGCTCGGCTGCGGTGAGGTCGGCGGCCAGGTCTCGCACAAAGGTTGACCACTCGCAGTAGGAGGTGTTGTAGCCAAGGCCGTGGTGGATGTAGGAGCCCCACCAAGGTGATCCTGCCAAGGACGCCAACCCTCCTCGAACATTACGGAAAATGCAGCCATGTCTACTTTCCCCAGGCCCATGTCTGCACCCTGTTCGATGTCCTGGCCAAGCTGCCGGTCAACCTGGCTTGGGGGCCCAACAACTCCGACGAACGGGAATTGGCGGGGTCTGAATGACAATCTGTAAGCAGCATGCCATAACCCGGACCAGAGGCCAGGCGCACCGGGAGCATCCTCAAAAACAAAATCGCCGGCAAGGGTTTCCCCCTGCCGGCGATGACTTATTGGGGTGATGGTTTGCTCCCGGTCAAAACGGGGGCAGATTCGCAAAAAGATTCCCCGATACGGCCAGAGTACATCCTAGGGCTGTTTGGCCGGAACAACCCAGGCCTGTCCTTCTCATGGAGGCGGCCGCCGGTTTTTTCGAACCCCTCAGAAATTGAAGCTTTGGTAAAAGATCACCGTGGCCGGGCTGGTTGCGTTGGGATCGGTGACGACATTGATCAGGGCGGGCTTTTTGGAGTCCAGGGCCCGCTGGAGGGCGGGGAGGATTTCCTCGTCCCTGGTCACCAGTTCGCCGTAGCCGCCCAGGCCCTCCACCACCTTTTCATAATGGCGCATACCCAGCTCGGCGCAGGTGGTGCACTCCATGCCCAGGCTCAGCTCCTGGGAATGCTTGATCATGCCCCAGGCGCAGTCGTTGTTGACCACGCACACGATGGGGATGTTGTGGCGCATCGCCGTGTCGAACTCCATGGCGTTGAAGCCGAATGAGCCGTCGCCGTTCAAGAGGATCACCGGCTTGTCCGGATGGGCCAGCTTGGCCGC
>JAHJUF010000325.1 GCA_018829095.1 Pseudomonadota bacterium
TCGATTTCCTTGTGGATGGGGGTGGATGACTGGATTTCCCCCGTGGCAAAGGCGAGCCCGTGGCGGGAGCCCTCCAGGGGAACCTCGTAGCCGATGATGCCCTCAGCGCCGTCCCCCACGGCCGCCTGGAACACCAGCCGGTCCTTCTTGGGGTCCAGGAGGGTGAGACCCGCGCCGCCCGCGTGGACCGTGTGCATGGCGCATTCCAGGATCATCCGCAGCAGGGCGTCCTTTTCGTATCCTTGGCCCAGGGAAAGATACAGGGCCAGGGCCGAAGCCGGCCCGGCAGAGCCCTCCGGCTCCCGCCCGGGTGTAGGGTCCGCCTCTGCGGCCTCTCTTTTCAGGGCGCTGATCTCCTGGGCAAGCCGGGAGGAAATCTCTTCCAGTCTTTGCAGACGTTGGGAAACGGACACGGGAACACTCCTTTCGAAAAGCCGGGGCCAAGGCCCAGCAACGCTTCGCCTTCCGATGAAACGGGTGAATTCCTGTGCTTCGACTTTTCGGGAATAACCGGGGAAACGGAGCGACTGGAGCGACTGGAGCGCTACACCAGTCTATTATCATCGAAAGATCTGTATTTATTATCATGGAACCCGAAAAGTCAATGCCAATATCCCCGCTGAACTCTGCTACTCGCCCTTGATACTGAGCAATTTCAATGCCAATTCCACCTTTTGCCCAGGCATTGTCCGCCAGCCCCTGCCCCGCGCGGCTCAATCATCCCCGAGGTTTCGCCCCGGCCGCCGGAGAGCCATTATCCGGCAAAAAAGGAAATACCTTTTTTGCCGGTTTCCGCCGAAAAACCGGAAACCGGACTTGCTTTCCCATGTCCAGCCGTGTTTACCATGGTTCTTGTATGAACCCCGGCCATGGAACCGCCCATCATGGAAGACTACTTCCTCCTCCTGGATTTTTTCCGGAACCGGCCCGCCCGGGATGCGGCCCGGGCCGATTACGACCTCGCTTTCTTAAACGCCCTGACTCGGGCGTCGTCAGCCCGAGAGGCCTCGGTCTGGAGCCTCACCGCCCAGGGACGCCTGAAGCTCGTGGCCGGTACCAACGTGACCCCGGGCCAAATAGGGGACCTGGAACTCCTCCCCGGAGAGGGGGTGGGGGGGGCGGCCCTGGTGTCCCGGCGGGCGGTGGCCGTGGAGGACGCCTGGTCCCTTCCCATTCACGACCGGAGGGTGGATAACCGCATCGGGTTCCGAACCCTGTCCATGATCTCCGCGCCCATCCTGTACGGCCACCAGGCCCTGGGGGTGGTGAACATCCTGAACCACGCCACGGACGGGCCCTTCCCCCCCATCTGGCAGGAACGCCTAACGGCCGTGGCCTCCATCTACGGGGCCACCCTGGCCCTGGCCGGACGCCCGGAATCCTCCGCCCGGGGAGGGCGGCCCGGAAAACCACCCCCGGAAACAACCGGCCTCCCCGGTGAAGAGTCTGCCTCGGCCATCGTGGGAGCCAGCGGTGCCATCGGGGACGCCCTCCACCTGTGCATCAAGGCCGGGGCCTGCAACCTGCCGGTCCTAGTTCTGGGAGAAACCGGCACGGGCAAGGAACTCGCGGCCCGGCGCATCCACCTGGTCGGCCCCCGGGCCCAGGGCCCCTTCGTGGCTGTCAACTGCGCCGGCCTGCCCGAAACCATCCTGGAAAGCGAGTTGTTCGGCCACGTGAAGGGAGCCTTCAGCGGGGCCTCCGCCCATCGCCGGGGCAAGTTCGTGGCCGCCTCCGGGGGGACCCTGTTCCTGGACGAAATTGCGGACATGAGCCCCACCTGCCAAGCCAAGATCCTCCGGGCCCTCCAGGAGGGGACCGTGACCCCCGTGGGCTCAGACGAACCTGTGCGCACGGACGTCCGCGTGGTGGCGGCCACCAACCGGGACCTCCGGGAAGCCATGGCCGGGGGAAACTTCCGGGAAGACCTCTACTACCGGCTCTGTGGCATCGAAATCGTCATGCCACCCCTGAGGCAGCGCCGACAGGACATCCCCCTGCTGGCCGCCTGGTTCATCCGGAAGGCCGCGAGGGAAAACCGGGTGCCGGTGAAGGAGGAAAGCCGCAGCCTGTCCCGGGAGGCCGTGGAAGTCCTCCTGGGACACAACTGGCCCGGGAACGTCCGGGAACTGGAGCAGGCCGTGTACGCCACCCTGGCCGTGGCCGAAACCGAAATCATCGGCAGGGAGGATCTTCCCGGCTGGCTCTGCCGGGGCGCGGGCCCGCTCTCCACGGCCCCCGCCCCGCCCGCCGCCGCGCCGGGACCGGCCCGGGAAACGCCGTCCACGCACGCCGGGGAGGGGGAAAGGTACCTGCGGGCCCTGGAGGAAACCCGGTATCCGGGAACCGGGCGCTGGAACCTGGCCGCCGCAGCCCGGGAACTGGGCGTCCCGAGAAAGACCCTGGGCTACCGCCTGAAAAAGCTGGGCCTGCTCCCCTGATACCAGGTTGCATTCATTCGTTGATGCTTCAACAAAAACAAAAGGTAAGCGTTCACGGGGCACCAAAATTACAACCACCTGAGATTAAAGGTTATTTCCTCGAAGCCCAAAAAGGACCAAAAATCGCTACCAATGATTTCAACTGGTTACGGATGCCAGTCGAAAGTGCCAAAAATTTTTATCGAATAATTTCAGCATTTTTACCCCGTGAATGCTTACAACAAAAGAGCCCACAGATTACACAAGTCCTCTGCGGCCTCCTTGTCAGCGGCTATTTGTTCCCCAGGAGAAATGAAGATATTGATGATCTATTGACGCGGGAGAGGCAACAAGTCAGAGTTTGGCCATTTTTTCCTACTAACCTGTTGAAATAATTAGTAGTTAATTTGGGATTTCCGGCTTGTTGCAGAGCCATCAACCATGATGGGCTGGACCGCCCCAGGAACTTCGGCTTGCCGGGGTTTTTTTGCCCCCGTGCGCCGAAAAGGGGGGACAGGGCGGGGACAAAATCCGGTAGCGTCATAATCCCACGAAAAAGGGCGGGCAAGCCGTTTTCGGCCAACCCGCCCTTTTCATGGTCTTTTTAACTGGTCGGGGCGAGAGGATTTGAACCTCCGGCCCCTTGAACCCCATTCAAGTGCGCTACCAGACTGCGCTACGCCCCGACGTGAGGGATTATATAGTGTGTTCGGTTTGCCCTGTCAACCCGCTGTTGGGACGGGCGGCTTTTTTCGTATCCGCCGATTCCCCCGGGCGAAGTCGGCCCGACGGGGCCTCCTGCCTGTCGAAAAACAGGCTTTTGGCAGCCGACTAGAATTTTATGCCGGCTTCGATCTTGTAGCCCTCGATGGTCATGGGGCCGGTTTCGCGCGCCAAGTTGCGCCAGGTCATCTGGTACACGCCCTTGACCATGAAGCGCTTGGTCACGTCCCACCGGATGCCGCCGCCCAGGCTGTAGGTGAAGTCCAGGTCCGAGAAGGCCTTGTTCCGGAGGGTTTCGATGCGGTAGTCCTTGGAGTTGATGGGCGCGTCAAAAACGTCCGAGCTATAATGGGTGAGGCCTATGCTCCCCGTGATCAGCGGGGCGATGTACCAGTCGGCCAGGAAGAAATCCACGAACACGTTCCCGCCGATCAACCGCACCTTGTTGGTGACGGAATAGTTCTTGTCTTCCACCATGCCGATGAGGTCGGGGTTGGAATAGTAGAGTTCCGCCCCCGCGTTGAAACGGGGATGGAAGCTCTTGCCAAAGCCCACCCCGTAGAGGAAGGCGTTGTCCTCCTTGTATTTGATGTCCGGGTAGGGATAGCCAGCGGCCGAGCCCGTGCCCAGGCGTTCCATGAAGGCGTAGGCGTCCCATTGGCCCAGGCGGGAGGAGTCCTTGGCCGAGGCCGGGGCCGGGGCCAGGCTCGCAACCAGAAAGAAGGCGAGGGCTCCGAAAAGGAAAATTCGAACCGGAAGGCGGTCTGAAGCCATGGCGCGGTCTCCGAAAACGGGCGGGCGGGATCTGCCGACCGTGGATGAAGGAGAATGGTTATAGGGGGTTGCCACGGAATGAATGGGGGCACTCTACTGCATCCTGCGGCTTTTCGCAAGCCCGCCCCGCGCCGGGTGCGGCAAACGCATGAAAACGGGTCCGGGGGCCATTTCCGAAAAAACAGATTCCGCCGGTTTTTGCGTGTCTGGAGGCTTTTCACCCGTGCCTGCCCCCTAGCCGGGGAACCGAATTCCAGGAGGAACGAAAAAAGATAAGAAGCTGAACACAAAAAGAAATCCCCCCCCGCCACCCTTTTTCAAAGGGGGGCGGGCTCGGGCCGTTTTCCGGTACGGCCTTGCCTTGGAGGAAGGTAGGCAAAAACCGGAGGAAACAAACCATAAGGGGAGGGCCCTTTCCTCCGCCCGCCCGTTTGCGTTGGGTGCGGCGGGAGAAAAGGGGCCCTCCCCCTTTTGGTTTTGAGGCCCCGGGCGGAGGCTACTGAAGGGCCAGGTCCACCGCGTCCCCAACGAGGGTCCCGTTGTCCGGGTTCCAGAATCCCGAAGCCACCAGGCCCCGGGCCACGGCCCCGTCCGCCAGCCGGTCGGCCAGGTCCGCGGCAAAATCCTCCCACAGGTCGTAGACCACGCGCCGGTGGGGCTCGGCCAGGGTGAAGCGTCCCTCGCCGTTGGCCGGGGGCTCGATGCGGGGGGAGAGACCCGCAAGGTCCGTGACCAGAAAGCCCTGGAAAACATGGTGAAAAAGACCCGCGCCGCCCATGGACAGGTCCATGCCCGTGGCGTCCACAGCCTGGATAGCCGTGCCCGACGCGGGATTCCAGCCCACGGTCATGAGGGCCCGGACGCCGCCCAGGTCCACCAGGGACCTGGCGATGAAGTCCGGGGGCGCCTGGCTGAATTCCGACACGAATCCCCGGACCTTCACCGGCGCGCCCACGGCCAGGCCCTGGACGGGCAGGGTCCCGGGGTCCACCTCGTAGGCTGCGGGGTCGGCATCGTGGGCCGGGTCCGTGCCGGTGCCGGCAAAGTCAAAGATGTCCAGGCTCCGGCCGTCCACGGAGTTCAGGGAAAGGACCAACGGGGCGCCCGAAACCACCACGCCCCGTAGGGTGGTGTGCAGCAGGCGCACATGGGAGGCTGCGAGCACGGACGGGTCGGTCTGGGGGTCCAGGGTCCCGAACACCAGGACCCGCTGGCCCACGGATACCTCGGAAAGGTCGTGGGCATCCGGGTCGCCCTCCCGGGACACCGTGGTCTGGGGCCCCAGGGTCACCTCCACGTCCCGGAGAAAGGAAACCTGGCCTCCGGCCCGGTGCAGGGCCGCCCCCCGGATCATGGCCGTGTCCCCGGTCCGGGACACCACGTTGCCCGTCACGGCATCCTGGTCGCCTCCGGGTACGGAGGACCCGGCAAATACTTCCCGGGCCACGAAGCGCCGGGGGGCCAGTTCCAGGTCGCCCCTGGCCACCACGGCCGTGAACCGGGGAAGCCCCGCCAGAGCCGCCAGCCCGGCGTCCCCGGTGTAGGAAGTCCCCGAGAGGTCGAACACGGTGTCCGCGTCCGTGTACACGGGCAGGGCCCCGAAGGGAGCCTGGCCGCCGGAAAGGGCGTGGGCAAAGGGCCGCAGGATCAGAGTGAACATCCGGCGGGCCTCATCCACGTCTTTCAGGGGGCCACGGATCCGGTGGACCTTGGGGGCCTGGGGGTCGATGTCGGCCAGCAGCGTGGGCTGGACCGTCACCGTGGAGGTGCCGTCCACGGCGAACTCCACCTGGTTGGATGCCGCCAGATCGAAATCCAGGGTCATGTGGGAGGGCAGTCCCGGGGCCACCCAGAGCATCCGGTCCCCGTCCGTGTGCACGGTGACCGTGAGGAGGCCCACGGGGTTTCCGTCGGCATCCACCACCTGGTCCGCCGGGGCGATATCCCCGGCCGGGGTTTCCACCTGGATGTCGGCGGCCGAGTAGTCCAGGACCATGGTGGCCGCCACGTAGGCCCCGGAGGGCACCGTGGCCGCCGTGAGGAACTCGGTCATGTCCACGTACTGGGCGAAATCCACCCGGGTGGCCAGGGGCAGGGTGTGGACCACGGCCCCGTTCATTTTGGTCAGGGTCAGGGACACCACGTCCACGGCGTAGGAGGCGAAATCCCCCGGCGCGTCGGTGAGGCCGATGATCACCTGGCCATTGTCCGTCCCTGCCGCGGGGTCCGAATCGCTGGACGACCCGCAGCCCCAGACCGTGAAAAGGGAAAGGACGAGCAGGGCCGCCAGGGCCCCCCTGAAAATTTTGGACGAATGGTTCATGATGCCCTCCTTTTGGCTGAATGGAAAAGGAACGATCCTTGGCCTTTCCCCCTCAGACGCGAAAGGCCGGGTTTTGGTCTACAACAGGAGAATTCCTTTCCCTGAGGCCGGACGCGGGAGGCGCCCGGTTATTTCAACTCGAAGGCTGCCCGGTTCTCTCCCCCGTCCGGGTCGGGTTCCTTGACCAGGAGCCGGTTTGGGGGCACCCCGGCGGACGCCGTCAGGTGCTGGCTCACCTCCCGGGCCCGCTGGCCGGCCAGGTCCAGGAGGTCCTGGCGGGAAACGGGGATGCTTTCAAGAAGGGCGGCCTCGGCCTCCCCGGGCGTGGGCTCGCCGGGCCGGGCCTCCTGCCGGGTTGCGGACGGTTCTTCCCTCGCCTGGACCCAAAGGGCCAGGACAAGCTCCGGGCGTTCCCCGGGAAGGATGGTGATTTCCTCCGGGGGGGACGGGCGCATGCCCGATTCCAGAATACGCCGGGCCTTTTCCTCCTTCAGGCCCAGTTCCAGGCGCTGTTGCCGGAGAGCCGCCGCGTCGGCTCCGGGATTGGCCAGCCCCCGGATCTCCAGGCTGAGGCCCGGGCGCTGGACCAGGGCCCGGGCCAGGGCGTCGAGCTTTTCCCTTTCCCCGGAGAGGATGTCCGGGCTTCCCGGGGCGAATTCCACGTACCCCAGTTCATCACCCCAGCCCCCCACCAGGGAGCCCAGGAGGGAAAAGGGGGCCGTGGCCACCTTGAGCACCGCGTTCTTGATGATGGTGAGCACGATGCCGCCGATGGAGAACTTGGGGTCGTCCAGGTCCCCGGAAACCGGGACATCCAGCTTGATATCGCCGTTCGTGTCCCGGAGGAGGTTCAGGGCCAGGTCCAGGGGCAGGGACAGGGCGTCCGGGCTTTCCACGTCTCCTCCCAGGGTGAACTGGTGGAAGAAAAGCCGGTTTTTCCCGGACAAGGCGCTGCCGTCCAGGCCGTATTCCAGGCCCAGGGTGAGGCGGCCTTTTTCCAGGGCCCGGCCCAGGAACTTGCCCGAGAGGGGGGAGAAAGGGCTCATCTGGAGGTCGGCCAGGTTGATGGCGATGTCGCCGGAGAGGTCCGGGGACAGGGGGTTCACCTTGCCGGTGATGAGGACCGGGGACCGGCTGTCCACCATGGCCTCCAGGCGGACGGAGGCCCGGCTGCCGGGGCGGGAGGAAAGACCCGTTACGCTGCCTTCCAGGTTGGCCAGCTCCGTGTGGAAATCCGGGGTCATGGATTGGTCCGTGAACCGGAACAGGCCGTTGCGGATCGCCACTTCCCCTACCTCCACGTCCAGGGGTTGGGCGGCCTCCTCAACAACCGGGGCTCCGGCGGTTTCTTCCGAAGCCGGAAACACGGCGGCCAGGTTCAACTTTCCGTCCGGCCCCACGGTCAGGCGGGCCTGGGGGGCAACGAGGTCCACCCGGTCCATTCGCACGGACAGGGGAGACAACTCCACCCGGAGGCCCGTCACGGACAGGTCCTCCCAGGAGACCAGGGGCTCTTCGCCTTCCCCCCGGGCCGAAAACCCGGCCAGGGAGAGGTCCCCGGAAATGGAGGCCGCCGGTTCGGAGCCGGAGAGGTCCGCCCGGGCAGTGGCTGAGAGGTCCAGGGACCCGGCCAGGGCCGCGAGATCCACGGCGTCTTTGGCGTAGCCCAGAAAATCCCCCACCGGCAGGGCCTCCACCCGGGCCCGGGCTGTCAGCGCCAAGGGCTCCGGCCCGGCAGCGCCCTGGACCGATATCCGGCCCCCGGGCTCCACGTTCAGGGAAAGCTCGTAGCTCCCCTGGCTCCCGGGTTGGGTGGAAAAGTTTTCCGCCAGGAGGGTCACGTCCGAGAAGGTCACATCCACAAGCCCCGGGGCGGCCCGGTCCTGGAAACGCAGCCGGGAGTCCTGGATTCGCGCCCGGTCCAGGGTCAGGGTCCAGGCGGTTGGGGTCAGGTCCGTGGCCTGGGCCGGGGAGGTTTCGGGCTCGGGCCCAGCCCCCGGGGACGGCTCTCCGCCAGCGTCCGGGGGAAGGAACAGGTTCGCCAGGTTGATGGCTCCGTCCGCCTCCCTTTGCACCAGGAGGTTTGCCCGGCTGATGGAGAACTCCCCCACCCCGGCCGTGTGTTGGGAAAGATCGGCCCGGGCCCCGGACAGGTTGACGGCTTCCACGGCCACGGGTTCGCCGGATTCGTCCGAAACCGACAGGCCCCTCAACTCCAGGGCCCCGTCCCACAGCCGGACCTGGGGCTCGTCCCCCTCCAGGCTGGCGGAGAAGGAGGCCGAGGCATCCGCCGTGCCCGACAGCCCGGTGAAGCCCACCCGGTCCAGGTAGTAGGGCGCGTAAGCGGCCAGGGGCAGGCCCGTGAGGCTTGCGGTTCCGTGGATTTCCAGGGGCTTCAGGGTGAAGGCTCCGGAGAGGTCCAGGCGCTCCTCCCTTTCCGTGGCCGCCAGAACCCGGAATCGGGCCTCTTGCCCCGGGACCGTGGAAAAGCCTTTCAGGGAGAGTTCCAGGCTGGTGACGCGGGCCAAAAAGGAGGGCTCGGGCACCAGATCGGAAAAGGCGGCCAGGCCGTTGCCCAGGATCAGTTCATCCACCGAGAGCATAAATTCCGGCGGCCCGGCTTCTCCTGCGTCCGGGGCGGCATCGGCGTTGTCATCCGGCGCGGCTCCGAATTCCGGCAGGTTCAGCCCGGCCCCGGGCCTGCGGGAGAGGAAGACCCGGGGGCCCTGGACGGAAACGGTCTTCACGAAAAATTTTTGCGCCAGGGCCTGGCTGGGCCCCAACTCCACGTCCAGGCGGGAGAGGAGGAACAGGCCTTCCCCGTCCGGTCCGGTGACCGCCAGGGCCGCCAGGGAGAACTCGCCCTGGATCTCCACCCGGGGATCATCCCCGGCCAGGGCCAGGGTCCGGGTCCGGACGTTCACCCGGGCCGAGTCCACTCCAAGGCCCGGAGGGAGCGGGGCGTAGGCCAGGTAGTGCAGCACGTCCACCCCCCCGGCCTGAAACGCCACCTCCACCCGGGGAGGCCGGTCAAAGGGCAGGGCTGTGCCTGAAAATCCCACGGCGGCCCGGTTCACGGTGGCGCAGAAGGAGAAGGCCGCCTCCACGGGTTTGTTCCCCAGGCTGGAAACCTGGGCCACGTCCAGGTTCAGGGCCTCCACCCTATGATCCACCCCCGAGGCCCGGTCGAAAAACAGGACCAGGCCGTCCACCACCAGGAGGCGGCCCAGGGCGAACCGGGGCGGGCCGCTCGCCGTTTTTTCTCCAGGTTGCGCCTCTCCGGCTTCCGGCTGTCCCCCGGGCAGGGCCACGGCCAAGCCCAGGCTCCCGTCCGGGTTCCGGGCCGCCGCCACATAGGGGCGCACCAGGCGCAACCCGGAAATCACCGGGGCGATAGCCCCCACGGACCGCACCAGGCCCACGTCCACCCAGGCCTCCTCGGCCGAGAACAGGACCCGGCCGTCCTCATCGGTCATGTCCAGGCCCTGGAGGCCCACGGACAGGGCAAAGGGGTTCACGGCCACCCGCTGGATGGTCACCTTCCGGCCCAGGGCATCGGACAGGCGGCTTTCCAGCAGGGGCCTGGCGACAAGGGGCAGGGCCAGGAACCCGGCGGCGGCGTAGGCCGCCAGGGCCGGGAGGACCCAGGCGGCGATCTTTTTGGCTTTGGGGGAAAACATGGGCGTCCTGGTTTCCGGGTCCGGAAGGGGCGGGTTTTCAAGGAAGAGCCCCGGGTGCGGACGGCCTCCGGGGCTCCGGGCGCGGCGTTACAGGTTCATGACCAGGGTGACGGCCAGCACGGTGTCCGTCCCGTCCAGGGTGTCGGGGGTGGGCTGATTGTCGAAGTTCACCGTGTAGCTGGCCTTCAGGGAGAAGGCTCCGCCCAGGGAGGTGATGATCCCGGTTTCGGAGTTGATCCGGTAGTTTTCCGTTTCGCCTAAATCCACCAGGTATTCCAGATCCTGGAAGGCCTTGGTCTTTTCCGAGATCTTCAGGTCATAGCGCCCAAAGGTGCGGCCCTCGGCGTAGTCGTTGTCCATGCCGTTGGTGTACTGCTCCGTCACCCAGGCGCCGCCTGCCTCGAAAAGCAGGCTGTGGCGCTCGGTTTTGATCAGCGTGTACCCCGCGCCGGCCCCGGCCTGGAAGCGGTCGTCAATGCCCTTGAACACGTCCCGGAACCAGCCCCCGGCCGTATAGGAGTACAACCGGATGGAAAAATCGTGCTCCCACCGCAGGGAGGCGTCGTAGCTCTCGGCGTTTTTTTTCCCCTGGTCCTTGCCGTAGAGGACGGCCGCCTTCTGGATGAGCCGGTTGCTTTCGTTCAGCCTGGCGGTGAAGGTGTTTTTCAGGGAAAGGCTTGTGATATCCGTGTTGCCGCCGGTCTGGATAAAGGCCAGTTCGCCCTGGTCCTGGAAGCTTGGGTAGGCGGTTTCCCCATCCTGTTCAGCCCCGGCCGGGGCCGGGAAAAGGAAAAAGAGGAAGAGGATGGCGAAGAGGGCCCCTTGGACGTTTCTTGCCATTATGGTCTCCTTCAATTCTGGTAAAATACCTGGTGATCCCTACCACATCCCTGCCCCCCAACCAGGGATTGACAGGGGCTTGAAAATGGATATTTTAAAGTCGGAAGGGTTCTTGGGTGTTCGTGCCCGTGCTTCAGGGCAAGCACCTCAATTATGAAAGTGTGGAGCCGGGAGCTCACCACGGCACCTTCAGGATCCCGTCCCCGTAAAACCCCCGCCGAACAGGCGGCGGGTTTTTTTTATGCCCCCGCCAGTCTGTCAGGGGGCCCCGGATGACCGGAACTCCGCGAGCTGGGCCGAGACCCGGTCCAGGAGCTCCGGGGGGAACATCACTCCCGACATGGTTTTCCACGAGGCCCGGGCCGCTTCCTTCAGCCGGGCGGCCTCGGCCGGGTCCATGGTCACCCGGCGCACGCCGTAGGCCACCATGGCGGCCAGGCACTTCTCGCTGTCCTCCCGGGCCAGTTCCGTGAAATTGCGGCTCACGGACCCGAACTCCTCTTCGAAGAAGGCGTGCTCCTCCTCGCTGAATTGGTTCCACTCCCGGGCCGTGAGGACGATGGTCACCGGGGAGTAGCGCAGGTGGTTGTTCAGGACGTAGGAGATTTTCGGGTAGAGCTGGAGGCCCAGGACAAATAGGGCCGGGCCGATGGCCGCATCGTAGCGCTCGTCCCGGAAGGCCTGCCCGGCCTGGCTGATCTGGGTGGGATAGGTCTTCACCCCCAGGGCCGCGAAAAGGTGCTGCTCCACGGGGCCGTACCATTGGATAAACCGGCACCGCCGGAGCCCCTCCAGGGTGGAAGGATCGTTCTTCACGGAATAGAGCTGGTCAAAGTCCTGGTCCAGCCATCCCAAAAGCTTCATGTCCCGTTGGCCGAAATAGGCGTCAAAGTCCCCCTGCATCCGGTCCCGGAGAAAATCCACCTCGTCCCAGCCCTCGAACAGGAAAGGCAGGCTCACCACGGCGAATTCCGGGCAGGCGTTGATGGTTCCTGATCCGGAAAAGGCCGCGCCCGAGAGTTTCCCCTCCTTCATCTGGCGCAGAAGGTCTTCCTCTTCCCCCAGGATGCCGCCCCAGTAGATCTTGGTTTCCATCCGGTCCCGTCCCAGGCGTTCCAGGGGCGGGATGATGATCAGCTTGGCCCGCTTGGCCCAGCCCATGTGGCCCGGGACGATGGTGCCGATGGTGAGAACCCGCTTCTTTCCAGGCCCCGGGCTGTCCTCCTGGGCAAGGGCCGGAGAAGCCAGGGTCAGAAAAAGCGCGAGGGCCGCGATCCAGGAAACGATGACACGCATGAAATACCTCCCGGGGCGGGCGGGTAAGGGGCTATCAACAGGTCAGACACTGGATATCAGAAAGGAGGCGGTCCGGCAACCGGCAGGGCGCGGATGGCGCGGGCGACCCCTATTTCCGGGTGGACAGCTCGAAGCGGAGGCGGGCCGGCCCCAGGGAGAAGCTTTGGGGAGGGGTGAGGAGGTGCTCCTTCAAGGAGGAAAATCCCCGGAGGGTGCGCAGGGACCAGGCGGATTTTTCCGGGTCGAAGCTGATGGCCGCCACCGAGGGGGGCGCCTCGGGCAGGCGGATGGGCACCCGGTCGTCGTTTCCCAGGAACACGGGCCCCGGGGCCAGGATGTAGCGCTCGTCCTCCCGGTTGCCCCGGCGGGAGAGGAGTACGCTGCACACCCGGTCCCCGTCCACGAACACGGATACGGAAAGTTCCAGGATGCCCGCCACGCCGATGACGTAGCCATGCTGGATGGCCACGTCATCGCCGGGGGCCAGGCGCTGGCCCTCCACCCAGGTGCCGTTTGAGGAGGTGTCCCTGAGGAACACGCCTTCGCCCCGGACGAACAGGCGGCAGTGGTTCCGGGAAACCTTCACGTTCTCGTTCTCGTGGGCGGCCTCGGGGAACAGGAAGACCGGCACGTGGTTGGCCAGGCGGTTCCGGCCCAAAAGCAGGACCGAGCCAGGCACCAGGACCCAGGATCCGGCCCCTTTCACCGAAAGCCGGGCCACGGGCACGCCGGCCGGGTCCAGCTCCCGGATGGCCGCCAGCGTCTTTGGGGGCATGGGGCAGGGCTCGGGCAGGGCAATGGCCTCCCGGAAGGACCCGGGCATGAGCACCCCGGAGTCCTGGTCCAGGGGATTTTTGGGCCGGACCTTCTTTTCCGGCTCCGTATCCACCCACTCCATGCGGGCCGCGGCGCGCATGGCCTCCTCCTCGACCGGGATCTCCGTTGCGAAGAGCCGGGTCATGATCCGGCCCAGGCTCCGGCTGGTGGGCCTCAGCGAGAGCTCGTCCATGGCGGCCTCCAGGTCCGCCAGCATGTGGCCGCAGCTCTCGTAGCGTTCTGAGAGGTCCCGGGCGCAGGCCTTTTTCACGAGGCGGCAGAGCACGGGAGCCAGGCCCGGGACCACCTCCTCGGGCGGGGTGTATCGGGCCTCCCGCACCAGGGCCAGAACCTGCATGGTGTCCCCGGAGAACATGCGCTGGCCGGTCAGGAGCTCGTAGAGAATGGCTCCCAGGGCGAACACGTCCGTCCGGTGGTCGAGTTTCTCCCCCGAGGCCTGTTCCGGGCTCATGTAGGCGAGCTTGCCCTTGATGATGCCCATCTGGGTCTGGGTGTTCCGGGAGGCCGCCTTGGCCACCCCGAAGTCCACCACCTTCACCTGGCCGTCGTAGGTCACGAAGATGTTGGGGGGCGACACGTCCCGGTGGATGATGCGAAGAGGGGTTCCCGAAAAGTCCTTGAGCTTGTGGGAATAGTCCAGCCCGTCGGCGGCGGCGGCCAGGATATGGAGGATCTCCGGCAGGGGCAGGGGCTGGCCGATCTCCTGGGCCTTGTCCGTGATGAGGCGCAGGTTCTTGCCGAAGAGGTACTCCATGGCGATGAAGAAATCCTGGTCCATGCGCCCGAAGTCGTAGGTCCGGATGATGTTTTCGTGCTGGAGGAAGGCCGCCAGGCGGGCCTCGTCGATGAAGGCCTCGATCAACCGCTTTTCCGCGACCAGGTGGGGCAGGACCTTCTTGATGGCGATGAGCTTTTCGAAGCCCTCGTCCCCCCGCATCTTGGCCCGGTGCAGCTCCGCCATGCCCCCTGCCGCGATTTTGTCCAGGAGGAGGTATTTGCCGAATCGGGCGGGTGAGAATTCCTCGGGCATTTGCGCCTTCATTCCCGGGTCTTGGGTTGGGGGCTCGGGGGGGGCGGGTCCCCGTCATCCGGTTCCGATGCTTTTGGCCGGACGGTTTCGTTCTCCCGGCGCTATCAGCCTGTTGAAAAACAGGCACGGAGCAGGCTGGTCAAAAACGATGAGATGCAAGTCACCCCGGCGGCGCGGGAGCCGGAAAAAAGCGAGGCGTACTTTTGTACGTTGAGCCCTTTCCCGGTGAAGCGCAACGCCGCAGATCGCGTTTTTGGGCAGCCTGCTATCCCCCGGGTTCGTTTTCGTCCAGGGAGTCGGCGCGGATCTCGAAGTTCGAGTCCACGATAAAGGCCTTGGAGCCCCTCCGGTGGGCGGTGCGGATGGCAAGGTCGGACGCCAGGCCGTTGTCGAGGAAGATCAGGATGTCCGGCTTGAGCACGAGCCCGTTGTCGAAAAGGTCCTTGCGGGTCAGGGTGGCGTTGGGCTTTTCCAGGAAAAAAACCTGGGCGGCCATCCGGGCGTTCCTGGCGCTTTCCTGGGCTTCCTGGTTCCAGGCCGAGATCTCCTGGGCCGTGGCCCCCACGTCCATTTGCTCGGCCGGGCCCGTGCTCGCCATAATCCACATGAAGAAGACGCCCACCAA